>CAZZAU010000001.1:0-35109 GCA_964652725.1 uncultured Dehalococcoidaceae bacterium
CAAAGGCTACACACGCTCTCCAGGCGTGCCTGATAGGCCACTCCAGCACCTCTCCGCGGTCGGGTAATAAGGGGCGACAATATCTATATTAGCAAACGGAGAGGGTGGGATTCGAACCCACGCTCCGCAAACGCGGAGACCGCTTTTCGAGAGCGGCACCATAAGCCTCTCGGACACCTCTCCAGCGGCCCACAAGGAAGCCAAATCAGCTGCGCCAAGCGTTCCGGACGATGGACATAACTATCTCGCCAGCGATTCGGCTACTGAGCTGCTCAGATTTCCATAGCTATTATACCCGCTTGATACCGCCTCGTCAAAGCGGAGCAGCGTCGGGTAAATTAAGGAAAGGCAGCAACTGGCGCTGAAAAAGGCGGAGTGATATGCTATCCTTGGTAGCGGGTAGTGCTGCGCACTGCTTGTGAAGAGAATATGCAAAGTGTCAACTCAGCGTCCGAGCCGGCCAGCTTTCTGCTGAGCAGGGTAACCCTGCTTGTGCTGGCCGGAATCTTGCTCGTAGCTGCGTGGAACGGATTGGTGGTCATAGTCATTTTGCTCGGTCTGGCCCTGTCCGCGGCGCTCCTTGCCCGCCTCTGGAGCCGGTTAGCGCTTTCCGGTGTTGGCTGTGAACGGACGTTGAGTGAAGACCACGTCTTCCCCGGCGAGACTATCGAATTGAAGCTGCGGCTCACCAACCGCAAGCTCCTGCCGTTGCCCTGGGTGCGGGCACAGCATTTCGTTCCGCAGCATATGACGGGGGAAGATACGGTCTCCGGAGAGGCTCCGGCCAGAGGCCTTCTGGAGCACAGCGCTTCGCTCTTCTGGTACTCGGCGGTACGCTGGCGCCAGTCTCTGCGTTGTAACCGGAGAGGCTACTATCACCTCGGCGATGTTACCGTTACTTCAGGAGATATCTTCGGCCTGTGCCAGCGCACAGGCGCCTATCCCTCGGCCGACAGTATCACCGTCTACCCGAAAATATACCCCCTGGAGCATCTCGGGCTGCCGTCCCTGGACCCCCTGGGCGAAAGGAAGGCAGAGAGGCGCATCTTTGAGGACCATACCCGTATCGTCGGAGTGCGGGACTACACCCCCCACGACAGCCTGCGGCATATCCACTGGAAGGCCAGTGCGCGCCATCAGAACCTGCAGGTAAAGGTGTTTGAACCCACCACGACGTTGAAAGTAGCCCTCCTGCTGGTGGTGGACAGCTTTGCCGGCGGTGAGCCTGATGATTTTGAGCTCGGTGTGAGCGTAGCCGCCTCCCTGGCCAGCCACGTTATCGAGACCAGGAACCAGGCCGGGCTGTATGCAAACTCCCGTCTCCCTGTATGGGAGGAAAGAGTGCAGCAGGCTCCGGGCGGAGGTCTCAAGCAACTGGTACACATCCTGGAAGCCCTGGCCCGCGTGACCTCCCAGCCGAGCGGGCCTTTTGATGCTTTCTTTACGGATATCTGCCGTTCCCTGCCCTGGGGCACCACCTGTGTCTTTATTCTGAATGAGGTGCCGGAGTATGCAGACCCGCTCCTGCTCCGGTTGAAAGAAAGCGGTTTCAAAACTGTGGTTATGCAAATCGGCAAGAACAAGGAAAACGGTTCTGGGGCGGTCGGCGCCTGGCACTTCATCGAACGACCGGGGCAGTTTATACAGCACGCTGGAGAGAACGCGTTATGAGAGCAGGGCTGCTGAGAGGCATCCTGACTGCTTCTATCTTGATAATGGAAGCATCCTGGCTTTTTCTGCTCGTGTACCTGCTCAATGACCGGGGAACAGGCGGAGCCCTGAACATTCCCGGCCTGTTCCTGGTGTTCTTGCTCGCTTTCGGTGCGAACTGGCCGCTATCCCGGTATGGCTGGCCCCGGGGCTTAAAGGTTGTACTTAACATAATTATCTGGGGGATTGTCTCTTTGCTGGTCATCAAGTTCCAGATGTACGGGGCCTTCACCCTGGGTGACGTGCGCTGGTTGCAGTCGCTGGGAGAGGCCGTGGCCGGCATATTCCGCGGCATCAGTCCGGCAGTGGTGGCGCTCATCGGGTGCGCTATACTGTGGTGGTCCGGGCAGAGGCTGGCTTATATGAAGATAGAGTTTAGCACTTCGGTGCGGGAGTTCCAGTTCGGGTTGCTGGTGGTGCTGCCGCTTCTGTTCGTTGCCGCAGGGCTCGATGTTGACCTCGGTTACGCGGTGCCGGCCGTGCTGGTGTTCTTCTCTGCGGCGCTGCTTACATTATCGCTGGCGCATGCGCGGGAAAACCATCTTGCGGGTGGCGCGTTCGGCGGCAACTGGCTGGGCATCCTGTTAATGTGCATTAGCACGGTCCTCATTCTGGGGCTCATTGTCGGTTCCATCATAACGCCCGAACTGCTCCGCATGGCCGCGGCCGGTCTGATATGGCTGTGGAGTATCCTGGTGAAAGGAATTGCCTTCATCGCAAGCCTGTTCCCGGCCCCCGATATGCCGGCCCCGGATACCGCGGTCCCGGACGCGGCTCCTGCGCTGCCGCAGGAGCCGGACTATTCAAAGATATTCGTATTGCCTGAGGTGGTGCGTAATGGTCTGCGTTATGGCTGGTACCTGCTTATGATAGGCTTCTTGCTGGTGTTCCTGTGGCGTGTCTCGGAGCAGTTCTTCGTCTGGCTGCGGAGAAGCCTGGCTGCAGCGTCCGGCGCCGAGTTCGAGCCGTTGCACGGGGCGTTCGGCGCTGACATCCGGGCGCTGCTGGGAGGAGTTTTTGCCTGGTTCGCCGGGTGGCGGAGCCGGTTCAGAAGGCAGGTGGAGACGGAGCCCAGGGAGATTACCTCGGTGCGCCAGCTTTACCGGCAGCTTCTGCGGTGGGGGGGCAGAGGGGGCCTGCCCAGAGTGGCCAGTCATACCGCTGATGAATACCTGGCCGTCCTGCAGGAGAGGCTGCCCGCCTACGGGAGCGCCGCTCAATATATTACCGAGTGGTACGTGGTCAGCCGTTACGGTCACGTGGCGCCCTCGGCGGGTGAGATGGAGGAATTGAAAAGGAGCTGGCAGCTGCTGAAGCAGCAACGCCTTGCATAAGCAACGGAGGTTTATAATGGGGAAAGCATTGCAACCGGTGGATGTTTCCGGGATAGAGGCGGCTGCCGGCGCCCTGGTGGCGAACATAAACAAGGTTATCGTGGGGAAACGGGATGCCATCCATCTGGTCCTGGTGGCGCTTTTCTGCGAAGGGCATGTGTTCATCGAGGATGTGCCCGGCATCGGCAAGACCATGCTGGCCAAATCCACCGCCAGATCGCTCGGCTGCAGTTTCAAACGAATACAGTTCACTCCGGACCTGCTGCCGTCCGACGTCACCGGCATTTACTACTTTGACCAGAAGAGCGCCGAGTTCCACTTCCGGCCCGGGCCGGTGTTCGCCAATATCGTGCTCGCCGATGAAATAAACCGGGCCACCCCCCGCACCCAGTCATGCCTGCTGGAGGCGATGCAGGAGCGCCAGGTGACAGTGGACGTCGAGACCATGAGCCTCCCCCGCCCCTTCATGGTCATCGCCACCCAGAACCCTGTTGAGCTCGAAGGCACGTTTCCGCTGCCGGAAGCCCAGCTTGACCGGTTCCTGCTGCGGGTACGGCTCGGCTATCCGGATTCCGACGAAGAGGACGCGATACTCACCCGGTTTCAGGAGACCGAGCAGCTGGATAGCCTGGAGCCCGTGGTGCAGGCTCCAGAGCTGGTTGAATTTCAGAAGCTATGCCGCAGGGTGTACGTGGAAGAATCGGTGCGCAGCTACATCATCGCCATCGTCAGGGCTACCCGGGAGCACAAGGCCGTCAAGCTGGGGGTCAGCCCGCGGGGCTCGCTCAACCTCTACCTGGCTTCGCAGGCTCTGGCGGCGGTCCGCGGGCGCAACTATGTTACCCCCGATGATGTCAAACATCTGGCAGCCCCGGTGCTCGCTCACCGCATCATGGTCAGGGCGGAGACGGGCATAAGAGGCCAGTCCGCCGAGCACATTTTGCAGGAGATACTGCTGACAGTACCGGTGCCCGTGGAAAAAATATAAGGTAGCCGGGTAACTTTTGCTTCCGGCTTTCGTTTGCCACTCTGGCACTGACGCAGGCGCGATGCTCCGCCGCGGAGCCGGGAAAAATTTCCCCGTACTTTTGTTCCGGGTACTTCCTGTCACAATTATTGACAAATGTCCTGAGAGCACTTATAATAGGCCAAATCCAAGCCAGCATGCTCTCTGAGACCTTTTTATCCGTGACCAGGAGGAAAGAATAGTGATTCAAACCAGGGATGCCGAGCAGGCCGATGGCTATTCGCTGAGCATCGTCATTCCGGTCAAAGACGAAGCAGACCACATCGGAGACCTGATATCGAGAATCAAGGCCAGCATGAACGGGCATCCCTATGAGATAATAGTGGTCGATGACGGGTCGAGGGATGGAACGGAGGAGGTTCTGGCTAAATACGGGGCTCTGGTCATTTCCCATCCAGAGAATCTGGGCAAAGGCGCAGCCATGAAGTCCGGGGCGGCCAGGGCCACGGGCGATATAGTGGTCTTTATGGATGGTGATGGCGCTCACGAACCACAGGATATTGCCCGGCTCATCGAGCCTATTCTGGAACGGAAGGCGGATTTGGTGATCGGCTCCCGGGCATTGCCGGACTCAAGGGTGGTGGTCTCTCCGGGGGGGAGGAGGCTGTGCAACGCGCTGGCCTCCTTCATTATTTCTGCGCTAATTTCCCTTCCCCTGCTGAGCTCCGCAGCATTAAAAGGCGTGGTCCGCTATGGCAACAACAATCATAACGGACACCATTCCGCCAATTCGAACCACAACGGCAAACGCAAATGGATAGGTATCACTGACTGCACAAGCGGCCTCCGGGCCATAAACAGGGAAAGCTGGCACAAGCTGGGGCTCGTTTCTCAGGGTTTCCAGATCGAGGCTGAAATGATATATGAAGCGGCCAGGCACCGGCTTAGCATAGCCGAGGTACCCATCAGTTGCAACTGGGACAGCCGTTTCTCCCATCTTTCCGTGGTCAGAGATGGCCTGAAGACCGCCAATCTGCTCGCCAGGAAGCTGCTGAGAACGAACGGGGCAAAGCCGGCGAGTTAGTCAGGCGCGGGTGCCTTTCCTGCCCCGGATATGGTAAAGTAATTTCTGTCCGCGGTTTACGTGTTTGCTTGTCTATGGAAGCTAGCAGTCATCCCAGGATTTCAGTGATTATCCCGGTCAAGAATGCGGCTCGTACTATTGAGCAGTGCCTGGAGGCCCTGTTTGACCAGTCCCTCAAACCCCAGGAGGTGATTATCGTGGATGGGCACTCCACCGACGGCACAGTGGAGCGGGCAAAGAAATATCCGGTAAAGGTCTTCTACCAGGACTACGGTGCCGCGGGCGCGGCGCGCCAGATAGGACTGGAGCACGCTGAAGGCGAATTTGTGGCCTTTACCGATGGCGATTGCATTCCCGGCCGGGATTGGTTGCGCCATCTGCACGCCGGCCTCGGTGAAGGTATCATAGGAGTCGGAGGAAGAATAGAGAACATCGGCGATGGCCTCTGGACACGCTCCGTCAACCTGGCCTTCAGTACTTTCCTGGGCAGCGGACGGTCGGTACAGGGACGGGCGTTTGCCAGTCAGAAGTACGTCAGAAGCATCAGCGGCTGCAACAGTATGTACCGGCGGGATGACCTGCTCAAAGCGGGAGGTTTCAATCCTGACCTGTCCGGCGCTGATGAAACCGAGCTGAATGCACGTCTGCTCAAGCACGGCAGGCTACTCTACGTGCAGAAGGCGGGCATCCTCCATGACCACCGGAGAGGGCTGAGGCAATTTGCCCGGAATATGTTCAATTACGGGGGCTGGCGAAGAGAGTGCGGGGTCTGGGACCTGCCCGTTATCCCGGCGCTGGCGGCACCGTTTCTGCTCCTCACTTTCATCGCCAGCCGGTGGCTTTTTCCCGGCCTGGTCGCTGCCTATCTGGTGCTGACCGGCATGCTGGGACTCAGGTTCGCCGTAAAGGAAAGGGATGTCCGTTTCCTCTTCACCATACCGGTAGTCCTCCTGGTAGAGCACTGCTGTTATATCCTCGGTTTCTGGAAGCAGACGGTGCGTCCGCGCAGGATGACGGCGGCCAACAGGCAAGGAACATGAACGTACTCCTGGTTAACCCGCCCTTCAAGGGCAGGTTCTCCCGCACTTCCAGGAGTCCGGCCATTACTCTGGGAGGCACCATCTACTACCCTTTCTGGCTGGCCTATGCCGCCGGAGTGCTGGAGCAGAACGGGTACAATGTGCGCCTGGTGGATGCTCCTGCCGACGGACTTTCGGTGGAAGATATTATTGCCGGGGCGGAGCCGGCGCCGCCGCGGCTCATAGTGGTGGACACCAGCACCCCCAGTCTCCTTCATGATATCGGCGTGGCCGGGCGGCTTAAAGACCGCTTTCCTCGGGCCTTTGTCTTGCTGGTGGGAACACATCCTTCGGCCTTCCCCGAACAGACGCTGGCGATGAGCGACCGCGTGGATGCAGTGGCTGTGGGCGAGTATGACCATACCCTGCGTGACCTTGCCGGCTGCCTGGAGAGGGGTGGTGACATGGAGGCAGTGGACGGACTGGTATTGCGGCGAAACGGCCAGGTGACACGCAACCGCCCCCGCGCTCTCATTGAAGAGCTTGACGAACTCCCCTTCGCCAGCGAGGTATACCGCAAACACCTGAACATCAGGAACTATTTCTTCGCCGCGTCCGATTATCCGATGGTGATGATTATCACCGGGCGGGGCTGTCCGTACAAGTGCTTTTTCTGCGTCTATCCGCAGACCTTTCACAGTCGGCGGTACCGGCCCCGTAGCGCCGCCAACGTGGTCGACGAGTTCCAGTACATTGCCCGGAACTTGCCGGAGGTAAGGGAGGTCGGCATAGAGGATGATACCTTCACCGTTGACCAGGAACGGGTCAGGGAGATATGCCGCCTGATAATCGAGCGGGGTATCAGGCTCAAGTGGTACTGTAATGTGAGGGTCAATCTGGGGCTGGAGACGATGCGATGGATGCGCAAGGCAGGCTGCCGTCTGGTCACCGTGGGCTTTGAGAGCGCGGACCAGGCGTCCCTCAACCGTATGCATAAAGGAATAACGGTGGAGCAGATAAAGGAATTCGTGCGCAATACCAGGAAGGCCGGCTTGCTGGTACACGGCTGCTTTATGATGGGCAATCCCGGCGAGACCAGGGAGAGTATGGAGCAGAGCCTGAAGCTGGCAAAGGAGCTCAACTGCGATACGATGCAGTTTTACCCGCTGCTGGTTTACCCTGGGACGGAGGCCTACGCCTGGGCGAAAGAAAGGGGCTACCTTATCTCAGAGAACTATGCCGATTGGGCAGACGAAGCAGGCATGTACCGCAGTCTGCTGGATATTCCGGGCCTCCCCCACGAGGAAATTGAGGCCTTTTGCCGGCGGGCCATCCGGGAATACTATCTGCGCCCCCGGTATATGGTGATGAAGCTGGGAAGCATGGTCAGGCACCCGGATGAAATCAGGCGTGTGCTGCCGGCGACGAGGACATTTTTCCAGCGCTATTTCAGGAAACCAGGGGGCTGCTGATTTGTTTCTGCAGCGGGGGAAGAAAGGTGGGAAGAAATGGACGAAACCGATGGAACATAACTGGCAGCGGGGCGCTATCAGCAAGATAGTACGAAACATCTGGCAGAGCACCGATGCCGAGAACAGAAGAACCGTCCTGAGCCTCTTTGAGAAAAGCAGCACGGCCAGGGTGGTGGACTTGGGATGCGAAGGAGGGAACTTCACCAGGAAACTGGGAGAGTACATCGGCAGTGGCGAGATATACGGAGTGGACAACCGGCTTGAATATGAAGCCGCCGCCCGGGATAACGGGGTGACCTTCTGCCTCTCCGACCTCAATAAGCCGCTGTCGCTCGAAAGTGAGCTGTTTGATGCGGCTCACGCCGGACAGGTCATAGAGCATTTGCCCGCCACCGACGTGTTCGTGAAGGAATGCTACCGCATACTCAAACCGGGCGGCTACATCGTTCTGACCACACCAAACCTGGCGGGATTACATAACATCATCCCCTTGCTGCTCGGAATGCAGCCGCTCAGCACCGATATAAGCAACGAGGTCTGGCTCGGCAACCGGTTCAGCCCTTACCAGGGTATGCGCCGTCCGGTGGCGGGCTATCAATATCATCTGAGGATATTTACATATTCAGGCCTGAAGGAACTTTTCCGGTTTCACGGGTTCCGGGTGGAGAGTATGCTGGGGGCGGGCTTCTATCCCTTTCCGTCGAGTATGGCTCGGATCATGGCGCGGGTTGACCCCCGCCATGCCGCGTACCTGATTATTAAGGCACGCAAAGTATGTGCAATATGAAGGTGAAAAAGAGAAAACGCCGCGCCGGATACCTGTATAGCCCTGCGGAGATTTTTGACTTCTTCAAGCCACGGGGGCTGGTGCTGGATTTGGGGTGCGGTGGAGGGAGGAACACCCACTTCATGCTGGAGCAAGGGCTTGCTGTAGTGGCTATGGACAATTCTCCAAAATTGGTGTCACTGGACAACAATGCAGTCCGAAGTGATGGGACAGAGCTTCCCTTCAGAGACGAATCCTTTGATAGCGTACTATGCAACCATGTGCTGGAGCACCTACCTGATCCGGAACCGTGCATTAAAGAGGTGCACCGCGTGTTGAAAAGAGCAGGAGTGGCCTGTTTCGCTGCGCCGTGTCTCAATATTCCGCTGAAGATGCTGGTGCCCTTGTATCGCAGGCTCGCGCGTTTCGACCTTACCCGTGCACGGGAAGAGCATCTACATGTATTCAGCGTCAGACAACTTCTCTCCATGCTGGAGCCCTCTTTCCAGCTTACCGACGTCCGTTATACAGACTTCGCCACCATCATGCAGCGTCGGATGGGCATCGGTTACGGCCTAGACCACCTGCTATCGGCAGCCACCGAGAAAGTATCTCCCCTCCGCTATTTTGCCGCCAGTGTGCTTGTCAGGTGCATTAAACTTCAGGATTGACCTAGCGTTAATAATGGAATGGATGGAAAAAGACGCAATATAGCGCTGGTAACCATACCCATCGCCAACCTGAAGGGCGACCCGGTGCTCCCCCTGGTGGAGATACTGAGAGAAGCCTGTGATGAGCTTCACGTTGTCACCGCCGGGCCGTACCTTGAGAAATGCCTGTCCAGCACCAGCGTGCATATCCGGAAAGTCAGTCCGGTATCACCGGGCGAGCACTGGATGAAGAAGATGATGAAATATGTGGGCGTGCAGTGGAAGACCTGTGTCAACATCAAAAAAATCTCCGGCAGAATCGATACCGTGGTGTTTGCGGCGGGCAGCACCCTTTTCCTGCTGCCGTTGCTTTTGAGCAAGCTCCTGAGGAAGAAGGTGATATCCATAGTCGTCGCTTCCGAGCCCAGGATGGCCAGAGTGATGTACGGCAAGGCTATCGGTGGAATGGGAGGCATCCTTTTTTACTTCATCTTCAAACTACTGGAGATGGCCAACTGCTCCCTGTCCGACCGGATAGTGGTCAGCTTCGAGACCACCGTTGACCACGTGGGCTTGAGGCGGTACGGGGACAAGGTGGTGATAGGTAACTACAACAACTACTACGTCGGGGAGCATTTCAGCATCCGCAAAAGCCTGGCGGAAAGAGCAAATACCATCGGCTATGTGGGCCGCCTGAGCCGGGAGAAAGGGGTGCTGGAGCTCGCCGAAGCCATTCCTCTCGTGGTAAGCAGGATAGAAGGAGCGCGCTTTCTCATCATCGGCGATGGCTCCCTGGCTGCCGAGATGAAGGTGGCGTTGAGAGAGGCAGGCTGCCTGGAACGAGTAGCCTTCGCCGGCTGGGTCTCGCCCGATGAGGTAGCGGCCTATCTCAACCGGATGAAGCTCTTCGTCCTGCCATCTTATACGGAGGGGGGCAGCCGCACCTGCCTGGAAGCTATGGCCTGCGGCGCCATCGTGCTGGCGAGCGCGGTGGGCGGGTTGCTGAGCATGGTGACCGACGGCAAGACGGGGTTTTTGCTGGAGGATAACAGGCCACATACTATCGCCGCGAAGCTTGCGGAGGTCTGGGACCACCCCGGGCTGGGGGATGTTCAGAAACGGGCCAGCTCCTATGTGAAAAAGAACTTCTCTTATTCGAAGGCGGTGGCCAGGTGGGAAGAGATATTGAGCGGCATATCATAGCCTGAAAGAGATGCATATGGCAAAACATACCGACTATAATCTGTGGCTGCTGGAAGAGAAGAAGAAGTATCTGGAGCTTTTCCCGGAAGACGTTTCCACCGTGCTGGATGTGGGCTGCGGGAGGGGTGAGCTGCTGCATATCCTCAAAGGTCGTGGCTACGAGCGCGTGGAAGGGTGCGACGTGGACGAGAGGTGCCTGGAAAAAAGCGCGCGGTTCGCTCCGGTAAGCAGGGTAGATATCCTGGAACTGTCAAAGCGTTTTCCGCCGGGTAGTTTTGATCTGACAGTATGCCTCCATATTCTTGAGCATGTGCCGCATCCGTATCTGGCCTTGCAGGAATTGAAGGCGGTAAGCAGCAAATACATATTGCTCGCGGTGCCCAATGCCCGTTGCATTGCCTATGATGAGAGTCCGGCCCATCTTTACAGCTGGAATGGAGACACCTTGCGGAACCTTATTGAAGCTGCCGGACTAAAAGTGATAAAACTGAAGCAGGACAGGACAAATCTGTTTCCCAATGTCCTGAGATTCGCTCCGGTGATAAACAGGGTGCTGCTCAAATTATTCGTGGGGCCGAATGAGCTGGTAGTATTGTGCACCAAGTAACGCCAGATATTGTATGGAATTAAGATGATGAAGAGACCACCAACCATTGCCGTAGTCACCTTCCCTCTGTATAACCAGGTCCCCCTGTGCTCTCTGGTGCTGATTTTGCGGGAGCTGGCACGGGAGCTGACTGTGATTACGGGCGATTTCCCGCCGGACGGGGTAGGACAGAATGTGCGCGTGGTCAACATCAGTTATGAATCGAAGAATCGGTCACTGCCAGGGCGTATACTGGGATACCTGCTCATCCAGCTTAAAATATCGTACCGTCTGCTGACTGATGGGAGGAAGGCGGACATCGTTTTCTTCTTTGTTGGCGGCGCCATGCTTACCTTTCCCGTCCTTGCCGCCAGACTGATGAACAAGAGGACGGTCCAGCTTGTGGCCGGCTCCGGCTCTATGAGCGCCAGGGACACCTACCGGAAATATCTGTTCGGTGGTGGCGGTGCCGTTTTCGGCCCCATTCTGGGGGCCGCGGAAAGGCTCAGCTTTGCTCTCTGCGATAAGATTGTTACGTACACAGGGAGCACAGTGCAGGCTTTGGGACTGGACAGATACCGTCACAAGCTCGTCACCAACGGAGCCCGCTTCGTGGATACGGACTCGTTCCGGGTGCTCAAAAGACCGGACGAACGGAAAAACATAATCGGCTATGTCGGTCGTTTTAGCCCTGAAAAAGGCATTCTGGACCTGGTCAGGGCTATTCCTGTGGTGCTGGCCGGAACGGACAACGCCGAGTTCGTTATCCGGGGAGACGGCCCGTTGCGCGAGCAAATAGAGGCAGGGCTGGCAGGCTGTCCGGGCAGGGAGCGGGTGACCGTTGCCGGCTGGATTCCCAACAGAGAGATGCCACAGGCCCTCAACCGGCTCAAGTTGCTGGTTTTGCCCTCGCATACGGAGGGCCTGCCGGGAATCATCATGGAGGCGATGGCCTGCGGGACGCCGGTCCTGGCTACACCGGTTGGCGGCGTACCCGACCTGATAACCCATGGTGAAACGGGCTTCTTTCTCGCAGACAGCTCCCCGGAGACAATTGCCCGGGGCATCCTGGAGGCGCTGCAGCACCCGGCATTGCCGGCTATCGTCAGCAATGCCCGTAGTCTGATTGAGAAAGAATATACGTTTGCCGCGGCCGTAAAACGTTATACTGAAATCCTGGCCCGGCCACAGGAATCCTGCCCTGAAGGTGCTTCACTATGAAAGCTCTGAGCAAGCATATTTTTACCCCGCTGCTGGAAAGACGAGTGCACGGAAGCACCTTCAAGCGGCTGAAAGAACTGGAGCATACGCAGTGGTGGCCGCGGGAAAAGCTCGTTGCGCTGCAAAACGTACGGCTCGTCGGGCTGATAAGCGCTGCTTACCAGAACACTGCGTATTACCGGAAAGCGCTGGCCGAGCGCGGACTCGTGCCGCAGAACATCAGCACGATGGACGACCTCGCGAAGCTGCCCGTGCTGACCAGGGCGGCGGTGAGAGACAACTTCCATGCCCTCATAGCGGAAAACCTGAAGCCAGGCCGGATGAAGCTGGGAGAGACGGGCGGCACCACCGGCGAGCCGCTGAGATTCATGAAACCCGGGGACGAGGGGTGGGGCTGGGGCGCCTACTACCGCGGTCTGGAGTGGTACGGGTTGAGCAGCGGAGACAAACATTCCCTTATCTGGGGTTACTCTCCCGCCGCCTCCAGAGTCGCCTCATTCCTGGCCGGGACAGGGCATTTCCTGAGAAATTGCGCTTTCCTTAATGCCTTTGACCTGTCCGAAGCCAGAATGGCGGCGTTTGCCTCGAAACTGAAGAAGTTCCAGCCCAAGGCCATAGCGGGATACTCGTCCGCAGTATATATCTTTGCCGAGTACGTAAAACAGAGCCAGATTCAGGGTATCAGGCCGGGACTGGCGATTACCACTGCCGAGAAGCTGTACGATTACCAGAGACAGGCAATAAAGGAAGCATTTGAGTGCGACGTATTTCAGTACTACGGCTCGCGAGAAGTCGCCTCTCTGGGCTATGAATGCCCGCAGCATCACGGCTATCACACTTCTATGGAGAACGTGGTGCTGGAAACAGTCGATGAGCGCGGCAATCGGGTAAAGCCCGGAGAGGTGGGAAGGGTGCTGGTGACCGACCTCCACAACTATGCCATGCCGCTGATTCGCTACGAGTTGGGGGACCTGGGGATTCTATCAGATGAAGCATGCCCGTGCGGACGAGGGCTATCAGTCATCGCATCAATCGAAGGGAGAATGACGGACGTCATCGTTTGTTCCCGGGGATTCATATCACCGGTGGCGCTTACTACCTATGTTTTCAAAGACATGCCTGTCAGGCAATTTCAAGTAGTTCAGGAAACGCTCGATGACGTCCGGGTGAAGGTGGTGCCCGGCGAGGGGTTCGGCAGGGAAGAAACCGGGCGTATCAAAGAAGCCCTGCAGGCCCGCATGGGTATGGGGACGCATGTCGGCGTGGAGCTTGTTGATGATATCCCGCCATCACCATCGTCAGGGAAGCGGCGGGTGGTGATATCAAAGGTGCCTTCTCAGCACAACGGGCTTTAGAGTTCTGATGAGAATCGTCTTTCTGTCGCACTGGTTTCTGCCGAACAAGATAGGCGGCAGCGAGCTGGCGCTCTACCGCTTCGCCCGGGAGATGGCGGAGCGGGGGCATGAATGTCACGTTATCACCCGGCTCGATAGCATAGACCGCCCCGCCTTTGAAATCATGGAAGGAATCCACGTGCACCGCCTGAAGAAACCAGGTGCCCGGATTATCGGCCCCTTTCTGTACGGACTAAAAGCGGCGCGCCTGGTGCGGCGGCTGGTGCCGGACGTCGTCCACGAGCAGGCCATACAGGGGCTGGGACCCATAGTAAAGCGGTTCTGCCAGGCTCCGTACATCTTGTTTCCCAGGAGCACCGGGTTCTGCGCCCCGGCAAACGTCTATGCCAGGCTTGTAGCCAGGACCACGTTGAGACACGCCGACGTCCTTCTTGGCCAGAGCGGAAGCATCGCCATGGAAATGCGGCGGCTTTGCGGGAAAGAGGTTTCAGTGATACCGAACGGGGTGGAGCCGGAGAGATTTGCGGGCATTTCGAAGCCAGCTGCCAGAAAGAAGCTGGGGATAGCCGATGGTGAGAAAGTACTGCTATGCGTGGCCAACCTGCACCGCATAAAGGGACATTGCTATCTCCTCCAGGCGATGGAGACGGTAGCGGAAAGCGTCCCCGGCGTTCGCCTGTTCCTGGTGGGCAGAGACCATAACGATGGCAGCATACCCGCTACGGCATTGGAGAGGCTCAAGCAGCACATCGTCCTGACTGGCCAGGTGCCGCCGGAAGAAATTCCCGTCTATATGGCGGCAGCGGATATCTTTGTGCTGCCGAGCCTGAGCGAAGGAGTGCCCAACGTGCTGCTGGAGGCGATGGCAGCGGGCCTGCCGGTGGTGGCTACCGACGTGGGAGGAGTGCCGGAGCTGATTGCCGACGGCGAGAACGGGTTGCTGGTGAAGCCGGGAAACAGTGAACAGCTGGCGGCAAAGCTCCTCGCTCTGCTGAAGGACGATGCCCTCCGGGAGAGAATGGCGCTACGCAACCGGCGAGAAGCCAAAAAGTACGCCTGGCCTGCCATCATCGACTCTCTGGAGAAGGTCTATCTGGAGACAGGTAGGCGATGACGGCGCCGCTATCGTACAGGCGGGAAAGCCCCTGCTCGCTAAGCAACTGCAGCAGGTCATAGTCCAGCTTCAGAAATCCCCGCCCGCCCGGAAACACGTGGTTCAGGTTATAGTCCCGTATCACCAGCAGACCGCCGGCATTTTCGAAATCCTTTTCAATCAGATATCCAATGGATGATTCCCTGGGCAGACCGTCATCGAAGAGATGATTGTAAGGGATTTCCACCATAATCCGGCCCCGGTACAGTGATGAGATGGTCCGGGAGGCGGTAACCTCGGAATGGGTAAAGGCAGTCCGGTAGGTGGTACTCTGAACATAGACGGGACTATCACGGTTGGCATGCGGGCCGGCCACCTGCAGAAATGTCAGAGCACCGGTGATAACCAGGAGCGCGGCGTACTTCCAGACGCCGCCGCGGAGCGAGTTGACCAGAAGGATAACTCCCACCGCCACCAGACTTCCGAGCAGAATCTGGGAGTAGGCGAGGAAGCGGTCCGGCAAAAGGTCTCCCAGCCGAAAAGCCCCGCCGGCGAAAGCTACGGCGGTGGCGACAATCCCCGCCGAGGCAAAGCAGAAACGGTACGGGCTTCTCACACCGCGGGAGAGTAAGGCAAGAATGCCGATTATGGCGAGGAAGTAGTACAGCAGCAGACCGCTGCGGCTGAGCACCAGTTCCCCGTAGCTGACCGCTCTTGTCAGGTACTGGCTGGTTATCAGCAGCGCCGATTGCTGCTCCATCTGAAAAGCGTACTTGATGCTCCAGACGATGTGCCTGAACTGGCCGGAGATGTACGCCCAGTAAGCCAGCGGGACGACCGCAGAGAAAATGACCAGGTAGGCGTTGACCAGAGGTCTTCCGGCGTGAAACAACCATCCGTAGGTCTTCTGTCCCCCCCACGAGGCCAGGAAGATAAGGCAGATGGCAAATGAGGCCAGGGCATGGGTCATCACGGTGAGCGCCACCAGGGAGAAGGTCAGGGCGGTGAACCTGGCGTCTCGCTTTCCGGAAAAGACCAGATAGGTCAGCAAGATGACCAGAGCGATGCCCAGGGTATTGGGTATGGCCCAAAGGCCGTTGTGGATGTACCATCCCGCCGTGCCCACCATCAGCGCGGACAAAAGACCGACTCGGAAGTCGAACAGGCGCTCGCCGATAACGAAAACGAAAGCCACTATCGCCAGGTAGAAGGTGCCGATGTACAGTATTCCGGCGAACTTGTAGCTCAGGCCGGTCAGAAGGGAAGCGGTGCCTATGCCGAAAGGCATGACCGGCATATCGGCGTACACGTAGGTGGGCGCAATACGGCCGGTGGCGAGCATCTGCATTACCGCCTCGGCGTGCCCCCAGACATCGATGCCGTTCAGGGAGGGAAACATTATCTGAGGCACCCATTGCAAAGCCATAGCCAGCAGCAGTATCTTCGCCAGGCAAAAGCGAATATGTGCCCGGCTATCCGGAATGAGCACCGCCTCCAGGGCCAGAAGGGCGGCCAGAACGGCGACGGCAACGAAGTAGGCAGTGGGTCGAACATAAGACGCTGAGCGGGAGATGAGAAGCAACATACTGTAAGTGAAGATGGTGAAGAAAGCGATGTTGAACAGCAGATATGCCCGCCGACCAAGGCGAAAACCGGCAGGCGCCGTTGTGAAGGGGCTCCTGCGGGCAACGGCCAGGTAGGTTACGCACGCCAGCGCCAGCGCTATACCAAACTCGCCGTACTTTGCCTGCCACAGTACCAGCAACAGAACGGCACCCAGCGCCAGCCCGGCCAGCGCGCTTACCCTGTCCAGGTTGTCAAACAGTCTGCTCACGGGCGGTCTCCGGATGACGTCGGGTGAAAGTGCATCACCGCATTTCCTTCCCGCCGGCGCGCCTGCTCCCGGACAGGAGCGACTTCAAAGCATGGTGCGCCCCGGTCAGGCCGTCGTTGGCCCTACTGCCCAGGAAAGACATCAGATATGACAGCATGTTCCTTACGTCATGGGGGGCCAGGGCTATTGCCCGGACATACTCTCTCCGGGCGGCAGTGAAATCGCCACGGCTCAGGCAGGCTCTCGCTACCGAGCGGTGAAGGTAGTGACGCGCCTTCCTGTCCAGGTGCGCATATAAGGCCTCTATCCCCTGCTCCTCTATTTGCTCGAGCAGGCGGGCCGATGCCCTTCCGCTGGCTATACGCAGGGCGAGAAGATGGTAGAGAGCGCCTTCCCGCCTCTTTTGCGCCTGGACACTCTCCCGGTGTCTTCGTTTCCAGTACAGCGGTTCGGTCAGATTGGCCACCGTGTAGCGGCCGGCAATTCTGAGCCACAGCTCGTAGTCCTGCGAGTAGCGAAAGAGCTCATGGTACGGGCCCACCTGGTCCAGAACGCTCTTGCGCAACATCACCGAGCCGTGAACGAATTGATTGTGCATCCTGAGCTTGCGTTCGGGGTACGGTGAGGGCGTCTCCCGGCGCAGGACCCGCCCATCCTCGTCGATGATGCAGACTCCCGTACCCAGCAGCCCTACCTCGGGGTGCCGTTCCAGATAGGTGACTTGTTTGGCAAAGCGGGCGGGGAGAGAGACATCGTCCGCGTCCTGCCTGGCGATGTAGTGGCCGGAGGCCAGGCCGAGGGCGACGTTGAGCGAGCGGGTGAGGCCAATGTTGCGCCCGTTGCTGACGGACCTTATTCTGGGGTCGGCGTAGCTCCTGATAATGGCTGAGGAACCGTCTGTGGAGCCGTCATCGACGATGATGAATTCGAAGTCGCCGAAGGTCTGCCCGAGCACGCTTTCCATCGCCCGGCCGAGATAGCGTTCCCCATTGTGGACCGCCATAATGACGCTGATTCCCGGCCGGTCTTGTGTCATAGCGCTAGCCCTTCCGTGCCACGTAAAGCATCATATGTCCGGCCAGCCGGCGCAGGACTGCGGACTCCACCAGAGCGCCAAACAGGCGGCCCGGCCCGCTAATGGCAGGACGTCCGGCCGGTGGAGCAGCCGTTTCCGTCGCTTTTCCGACCGGTGCACTCCCGGAGATGAAACGAGACAGGCCCAGGAAGAGGGGCAATTCGTCCTTGAGTCCCTTCCTAGCATTATAGGGATTGAGACTGATGACCGTAAAGCCGGATGCCCGCAGCAGATGCTTGAACTCGCGCACCGTGAACGCATACTGATAGAACCCGGGGCGCCGGTTTCCGCGGTAGAGGCCGAGACCTCCCTTCAGCCGGCGCAGCCAGTTGTAATAGGGCACGGTAGCCAGAAGCACGCCCCCCTTTTTCAGGACGCGGCTGGCTTCCGTCAGCGCCTTTTCGGGGCCGTCCTCGAAGTGCTCGACCACCCCAAGGGACGGGATAGCGTCGAAATGGCCGTCCGGACAGGGCAACTCCAGCACGTTGCCCACCTTAACCGGCAAGTCAGGGATGGCTTCCCTGACCTGTCTGACCACCTCCCGGCTTATATCGATTCCCTCGACGTCATACCCCTTCTCTCTGAGAATGGCCACGTACTGTCCCAGTCCGCACCCGGCTTCCAGGATTTTACCGGACGGAGGCAGATGACCCAGCAGGACCGGAAGCAGGCGCCGGTCGCTGCGGGCCCACTCGACCCACCGGGCGACATCAAGGTCCTGCCAGTGTCGCCCCCAGTGGTCTGCATCGGCCGGCCGGCCGTAGACCGCCAGGCGCTGCCCGGTTTTTGTCCAGCGACTCAAGAGGCACCCCCCGGGCGGCACGCGGGCAGCAGAGAGATGAACAGTTCTTCTTTTCTCATTGCGCAGCCGCCAACCGGGAAGGATATCATTCCAGCTCTCCCGTCATCCCTGTTCCGCGTAGAGAAACCATGCTACAGGCTGCGGTAACAGAACCCAGCCTTTTCCGCCTCCCCTCTGTCGAAGAAGCGCCGCACGTCCACCAGCACCGGCGGGTGTCTTTGCAGCGCCCTGAGGTCGTCAAGGCTGAACCGGCGGAATGCGGTATGTCCCACGGCCAGTATGATGGCGTCCACCCTGTCCATTCTCAGTGTTTCCATGTCAGCACGGTCGATTAGCTCTATGCGGAACTGCCCCTCCAGCTCCGGGATGGGCACCAGAGGTTCATAGCCCAGGACGTGTATGCGGTATTCCTCCAGCTTCTTTATGATGCCGCCCACCGGGCTTTCCCTGGTATCGGCAACATCTTCCTTATAAGTCAGACCGAGAACAAGCACCCGTGAACCCTTGATTACTTTGCCCACCTCGTTCAATGCTTTTATGGTCAGCTCGGCGACGTACTCTGGCATGAAGTCGTTTATCGCCCTTCCCGCCAGTATAACCCGCGAATGGTAGCCCAGCTCCCGGGCACGGTACACCAGGTAATGCGGGTCTACGGGGATGCAGTGTCCCCCCACCAGCCCCGGAGAGTACCGGTGGAAGTTCCACTTGGTGGCCGCGGCCTCCAGCACCGCCGCGCTGTCCAGCCCCAGCTTGTGGAAGATAATGGTCAGCTCATTGACCAGGGCAATGTTCAGGTCCCGCTGGATATTCTCGATTACCTTGGCCGCCTCGGCGGTCTTAAGATTGGGCGCTACGTGTATGTGGGGTGTCACCTTGCGGTACAGCTCCGCCACGGCAATAGTGGTTTCCCGGTCCATACCGGCCACTACCTTGGTAATCCTGTCCACCGTGTGTTCTGTATCGCCGGGGTTGATTCTTTCCGGGGAATAGGCTACCTTGAAATCAGGCCCCGCTCTGAAACCTGATGCTTCTTCCAGAATGGGCTGAAGCACTTCTTCCGTGACTCCCGGATATACGGTGGATTCCAGGATTACCATTGCTCCCTTGCCCATATTGCGCCCGATAGTCCGGGCAGCGTCACGCAGGTGTGAAAGGTCCGGCTCGGAGGAGGTGGTAAGCGGGGTAGGGACGCAGATGATAATGAAACCGGCCTCTTTCATAAGTGAAGGGTCACCGGTGAAGATGATGGAGTGCTGCGCGGAGTTCCGGAGCCGTTCCAGCTTCCTTGTGTCCGTATCATAACCGATGACCGGCAGGTACGCAGCGAATGCTTCCGCGAGTGGCAACCCCACATAACCCATGCCCACCACGCAGACGGTGGTACCTGTTGATTCTGGTTTCATTTGTGACCTCGAAATTAAGTAGCTGCTCTTCTATCTGTGACAGTTGTCCAATTATAGCGCAGATGCCCCTGGCTCTCAAGGGCTTCCGCAGCGGCCTGGTTGAGGCCATGGTTGCCGGAAGGTATAATAATGGGCAAATGAAGGATTACGGAAGCGGCGGAAAGAGGTGAATCTGCACCGGTATGAGAAACTGGCACCCCTGGCCCTGGTTCCGGTGCTGGCCCTGGCCTACTATGTGGCGTACATTCCGCACCTCACCTACCCCTATCCCGTGCACATAGACGAGTGGGTGCATCTGGCCTTCTCCAGGGCGATGCTCGAGGCGGGCAGCACTTCCTTCACCGACCCCTTTCTGGGCCAGTCCGCCGTTGGAGCGGGGAGTCCCCACCTTGAGGCCGGCTTTCACCTGTTCTGGGGGGTGTTCCAGCGTGTCAGCGGACTTTCCTGGATGGCTATCTACCGTTACTTTCCGGGTATTATCTTCGTACTGACGGTGGCCTCGGTGTACGTGCTGGGGCGGCGGAAAGGCTTCGGGTGGGAAGCCGCCTTTTTCACCGCTTTGATACCCACCACCGTGGGGATTCTAGGCCCCGGCTTCCTGGTGCCCCTGGCTACAGGTCTGTTCTTCACCCCCCTCGCTCTTTTCCTGGCTTTTTACCTGAGAAGCCCCCTGGCCTGGATAACCCTCTTCATCTTTATGAGCCTGCTGCTGGTAATGCACGCGCCTTCGGCGGTCTTCATCGCCCTGATTATTGGTCCATACGCGTTGCTGAATCTGAAAGGAGATTTCAGGCGCGCCCTGGGCCTCGGCCTGGCGCTGCTGGTCCCTTTTCTGCTACCTTTCCCCTGGATTTTCGATCTGCTGCTCCCCACGGCAAAGAGCGTCCTCGTCCCGCACCCTCTTACTCCCTACGTGGACTTTCCGCGGGTGCTCCGGGAGTACGGTTACCTGCCGGCAACGTTCTGCCTGGTGGGAACCGCCGTTTTGTTCCTGAAGGGTGGCAGGGAGAATACCGCGCTGGTGCTGGGTCTGCTGGGGGTGCTGCTGGTGCTGGTGGCGCGCTACACCTTCAACTACGGCATACACATTCTCTACGCTCGCGGGCTTATGTTCATGATGATGATGGTGGCAGTGGTGGGCGGGGCCGGTCTGGCGACATTCCGGAAACTCGATGCGCCGTTTCTTTCATCCTTCAGAGAAGGAAAACCCGTTCTGGCCAGGGCCACCGGTGTGCTGTTGTTACTGGCTGTTTCGGCAGCGACGCTGGCCGTTGCGCTGCCGCAGCGCCTGAACACGCCCTACTATCATATGATCGACCACCAGGAGTATCAGGACTTCGTCTGGATGCGTGATAACCTGGGCGGCTCCTACCGGAAGGCCATACTGGACCCCTGGAAGGCAACCGCATTCACCGCCATCACCGGCAAGTTCGCCTATACCAGGATTCACATGGCGCCTACGCCCGTAGACCAGAAAGCCTACGCTTTCCTCGACAGCGGCTGCGAAGATACCGGGTTCCTGAGGCAGAACGGCATCTCCATCATATACAATCGCTCCGGGTGCCGGAATCCCGACCTTGTGGAGGTGAAGGAGAACATCTACCTCCTGAAGGAAGAAGGCCCGGAGTGAACTGAGCAAACGTGCTTCTTTGTGGTATAATTCGGGCACGCAAGTCTGCCCAGGGAAAAGCAGGACGGGAGATGAACAAACAACACGAAACGGGACAAAAAGTCCTGGTGGCAATGCCCGCCTACAACGAGGAGAAATATATCGGCAGCCTGGTAGTGCAGGCCCGGCAGTATACGGACGAGGTGCTGGTGGTGGATGACGGCAGCACAGACCGTACTGCCCGCGTTGCCGAGCTGGCGGGCGCCACCGTCATCAGACACGGCAAGAACCGGGGCTATGGGGCCAGCATCCAGAGCATACTGACCGAGGCCAGAAAAAGGGCTCCGGACGTGCTGGTGCTGATGGACGCCGACGGCCAGCATGACCCCGGACAGATAAGCGCGCTCATCGGGGCGATACGCAGCGGCAATGACCTGGCCGTGGGCTACCGCGTCATCGGCCGCGGGGAGATTCCGGCGCACCGGCGAATCGGGCAGAAGGTGCTGACCTTCTTCAGCGGTGTGCTCTCCAGGAGCGGTCTGTCCGATACCGAGTGCGGCTTCCGCGCTTTCTCGGGCAAGGCCCTGGGGGTGCTTCAGCCAGAGGAAAAGGGCATGGCAGTGTCCGCAGAAACCATCTCCGAGGCGGCAAGGAAGGGACTCAAAATTACGCAGGTGCCCGTCTCCGCCATCTACACCGGTGATGGTTCCACCTTCAATCCCGTCAGACACGGCGTAGACGTGCTAAACCGTGTGCTGGTGATGATTTCCGAGCGGAGGCCACTGCTCTTTTTCGGGGTCGTGGGAGCCGTGCTCATCGCTCTGGGGCTGGCAGCCGGGGTAGTGGTGGTGCGGTTGCTGTTTGCCTCAGAGGTCCTGCATGTGGGCACCGCCCTGCTGTCCATGATGCTCATCACCATCGGTGTGTTGAGCATCTTCGCCGGGATAATACTGAATGTGCTGGTGAAGCGCATAAAAGAAGCAGGCCTGGCCGATACCCCGGACTGACCGTGAGCGGAACACCCCTCACTCCACCCGCACCTGGAGAAAGAGCTGCCGGTATGCAGCGGTCTGTCCCTGCTTGGAAAGGACAAACTCGACCTTCTGACTGCCGGAGCGCTCCGGGGTAAAGCTTATCTCCTGCCGCCATTCTTCGCCGTGTCCCAGATTGATAGGCCCGGCCTGCCACCGGGCTTCTCCCTCCAGCTTCATTTCCACCCGGTACTGCTCTGTCCGCCTTTCATGATTGATGATGACCAGTACCAAGTCAGCCGTATCGCCGGTATCAAGGGCGAGAGGGTAGTCTATCATGGCCCCGCCCGGTCCCAGCAGGTAGAACTCGGTGAACCGCTCGGACGTTTTGGGGGTAACCACATAATAGACCAGGCTGGCCGCGGCGGCCAGCAGTACCAGTGCTAGGAGTCCGGTCAGGACGCGGTCCGTTAGGCCATACCGTTGCCAGAAGGTCAGATGTGGGGTGAAGGCTGGGCAGTATCTCTCCGTTTCCTGAAGTCGCCCCCGCCGGTACCAGGCTACGGCTGCTCCCGCGGTTACCAGCAGCGCCATCGCCGTTGCCAGGGGCAGCAAACTGAGGCCCCACGGGGAAAAATTGAGCGCCAGGCCGGCCAGGGCTGTTGCCACGACACTCAGCACCGGGACCATCCCTGCGCGTTCGATGCTGGTGAGAGACGTTCTCCCGGGGAAGATGGCCAGAGTGATCAAATAGCCCGGATAGAGCAGTACCAGGGGCAATCCCAGGGCGGTTCTCAGGACGCCGGAGGGAACCACGGCGATGAGAAGCAGTGAGATGAGCGCCGCGATGCCTGCCAGCAAAATGTCCGCATTGGCTTTGAGTCCGGTGAGTCGCATCACGAATACTACTGAGTATAGCACAGACGAGGGCACTTGCCGAAGTCGGGTAGAGTCCGGGGCATTGCGAAAAAGCCGTCTCACCTCTATAATTAAGCAAACCGGTATGCGACGATGAAATATTTTGTGACCGGGGGCGCGGGCTTCATCGGGAGCCACCTGGTAGATAGTCTGGCGGAGCGGGGTCAAGTGACCGTCTACGACAATCTGAGCTCCGGCAGACGGGAGCACCTGAAGCATCATCTGCGCAGCGAAGGGTTCCGGTTTGTGGAGGCCGACCTTCTGGAGACGGTGCTCCTGCGACGCGCGATGAGAGGGAGCGAGGTGGTCTTCCATATGGCGGCTAATCCGGAAGTGAAAGACGCTGCCGGCAACACGGAGCTGGACTTGAAGCAGGGCGCCATCGCTACCTACAATGTACTCGAAGCGATGCGACTTAACGGTGCCCGGGAAATCATCTTCGCCTCCAGCAGCACCGTATACGGAGACACGGGAGGGCAGGTCGTTGCCGAGGATTTCGGGCCGCTTCAACCCATATCTCTGTACGGAGCCAGCAAGCTGGCCGCAGAAGGTCTGATAACCGCTTTCTGCCACCTTTTTAATATGAAGGCCTGGGTTTTCCGCTTCGCCAACGTGGTGGGGAGCAGGGCGACCCACGGGGTGCTCTTCGATTTCATACGTAAGCTGAGACGGGACCCGGAGCGACTGGAAGTGCTGGGCGACGGCCGTCAGGAAAAGCCATATATCCACGTAAAGGACTGCGTGGCCGGTATGCTGCATGGCTTCAAGCACGGGCGGGGGGACGTCAATGTCTATAATCTGGGCAACGCTGACGCGGTCAGCGTTACGGCTATTGCCCGTATGGTTGCGGCGCAAATGAAGCTGCCGGAGGTCGTACTGAGCTATACAGGAGGTGAGCGCGGCTGGCCCGGCGATGTACCCCGGGTGAGGCTGGACGTTTCCCGGATGGAAGGGCTGGGCTGGCAGCCGGAACGCAGCTCGGCGGAAGCAGTGCGCGCGGCGATAGCGGAACTCCTGGCAGAAACGGGGCAGAGGTAAATGCAGGCGGTTATCCTGGCGGGAGGTCTGGGGACGAGGCTGGGCAGGCTCACCGCCAGTATGCCCAAGGTGATGGTGCCTATCCGGCGTAAGCCGTTCCTTTATTATCTGCTGCGCCTGCTCAAGAGCCGGGGGATGAAACACATCGTGCTGTGTACCGGCTATCTGGGGCATGTGGTGCGGGAATATTTCGGCGATGGCGGGACGCTGGGTCTCAGCATAAAGTACAGCGAGGAGAGAGAACAGTTGCTGGGCACCGGAGGTGCTCTGAAGCAGACCCGAGCCCTCCTGGATGAAAGCTTCTGGGTGATAAATGGAGATACCTACTTGCCAGCCGATTACGAGAGGGCTGGCGGGGTTTTCCTGGGTCAGGGACTCAAGGCGTTGATGATGGTCTATGACAACGGGATAGATACGGGGGTGAAGAACAACGTGGCGCTGGACGGAAGGCAGAGAGTGGTCAGGTATGACAAAAAGGATAGCAGCCCAGAGATGAAGTATGTGGAAGCCGGGGTGCTGGCATTGCGGCGTGAGACGCTGGACATTATCGATGAAGGGCAGCCAAGCTCTCTGGAAGAGTCGATTTACCAGAGCTTGATAGGAGAGGGGCAAATGGGGGCTTTGGTAACAAAGGAAAGGTTCTATGACATCGGCACGCCCGAGCAGAGCCGGGCGTTTGAGGCCTTTATCGGAGAGGCGGTAGAATGATTATTACCCGCACCCCTTTTCGTATCAGCTTCGCCGGCGGCGGCACGGACTTCCGCGAGTTCTACCGCCAACAGCCCGGAGCGGTGGTCAGCACAGCGATAACCAGATATATGTACATCATCGTCAACCGGCGCTTCACTGACGCCATCCGGGTGAGCTACTACGCCAAAACAGAAATCGTGGACCGCGTGGAAGACATCCAGCACCCCATCGTCAGGGAGGCGCTCAAGCTGGTGGGCATAAGCAAGGGGATAGAGATCGCCTCGGTGGCGGACATTCATGGCGGGTCCGGCCTGGGATCGTCGGGGAGCTTTACCGTGGGCCTGCTCAATGCCCTGTATGCCTACCAGGGCACCCTCAGGTCCGCGGAGGAACTTGCCCGTGAAGCCTGCCGTATCGAGATAGACATCCGCGGCGAACCCATCGGCAAGCAGGACCAGTATATCGCCGCCCATGGCGGCTTTCGTTTTCTGCAGTTCAACCCGGACGAGACCGTGTTCACCCAACCCATCTTATGGTCGTCACAGAACAAGGAGGAACTGCTCCAGAACCTGCTGCTCCTTTACACCGGGGAGGTGCGGGATGCCAGCAGTATCCTGAGAGAGCAGCGTGACAGCATTAACCAAACGGAGAAAATGGATTGCCTGTGCCGTCTGCGCGACATCGCTGTGCAGTTGCGCGGTAGCCTGAACGATAATGCCGGGCCCGACGTCATGGGGGAGGCGTTGCATCAGGGCTGGTTGCTCAAGAAGCAGCTGGCCAGCGCGGTCAGCAACAACAGGATAGACAGGTACTACCAGCGGGCGCTTGACGCGGGCGCGCTCGGAGGCAAGGTGCTGGGGGCGGGCGGAGGCGGTTTCCTGCTGCTATACTGCCCGCAGGCAAAGCAAGCACAGATAAAAACAGCGCTGAGCGACTTGCGGCCCCTGGAATTTTCCTTTGAGCCTGAGGGCAGCAAGATCATCTACGTAATCTAACGCGGGAGGTGCGCTGGTGAGCTCTGGAGGGGACTACATAGAAGGATACCTGGACAGGGTGCGTTCCTGCCTAAATGAGATATCAGAACAGGACATAGCGGGTATAGTTGACATAATATTTCAAGCCTGGCGGGACAATAAATGCGTGTTCATCATAGGCAACGGCGGCAGCGCCACCACGGCGGCGCATTTCGCCCGCGACCTGAACATCGGCACGGCGACGGCGGGCAAGAAGCGCCTCAAAGCATTGAGCCTGGCGGACAATATCGCCACGGTGACGGCGCTGGCGAACGACGTGGGCTACCAGCATATTTTCACGAAGCAACTGATGGGAAGTCTGGACGCCGGGGACGTGGTCATAGGCATCAGCGCTTCGGGCAACTCGCCGAACCTGCTTGAAGGCATCGAGTACGCCAGAAGCCAGGGGGTGGTGACGGCGGGGTTCCTCGGGTTCGGTGGCGGCAGGATGAAAGGACTGGTAGACAGGGCAATCGTCCTTTCCTGCAAAGAGTACGGGCCGGTGGAGGATGCCCACCTAATCCTCGAGCATATCATCTGCGCCCTGGTGAAAGAAAGAATCGCCGGTGATTAGACCGGGGTTCGTGGGGAGATGGGCGCGTGGGTAGCCGGAAATGATGGTCCTGCTGGTCTCAGAATATTTCCATCCCTACGGAGGCGCCGAGCTCTCCCTGTGGAAGCTGTCCTGTGCCCTGACCGAAAGAGGCCATACCGTCTACGTAATAACCTCCCGGCGCTCCGGGGAGGCAGCACGCGAAGTGAAAGAGGGCATCGAGATAGTGCGGCCCTTCGGCACCGGCAATCTGTGGCGGCGACTCCTGTTTTCCCTGAAGTTGTTCCCATATCTGGACCGCTGGCTGAAGGGCAGGCACATAGACGTCGTCTATAACCTCGGTTTCGTGCCCACTGTTCCCGCCACCTGGGCGGCGCGCAAACACGGCATCCTCCGGGTGACCATGCTGGGCCATTTCTGCGGCACCGGGTGGTTCCGGCTGAGAAATCCACTTGCCGCCCTGTTCAACTGCCTGACGGAGACGCTGGCCATACGTTTCGGCAGGCATCAGGTGCTGGTAGTGCAATGCCAGGCCACGGCCAGGAAAGTGGCGCGGCGCACCGGCGCCCGGGTCAAAGTGGTCTGCAACACGTTTATCGACCCGCAGATGATGGAAGAAGCAAAAAGGGAGACCGATAGCCGGCGGGTGAGAGATAACCTGGCCGTGGAAGAGGGTGCGGTGTTCCTGCTGATGGCCGGAGGGCTCATCCCCACCAAGAACATCCCCACCACCATCAAGGCCCTGGCGGGGTGGGGAAAGGAGTTCAAGCTGGTGCTGGCAGGTGAAGGCCCGGAACGGCGCAGGATAGAAAATGTGATAGACAGGGCACGCATGCAGGGCAGGGTGGTGCTTCTCGGGCGCAGGTCCCACGCGGAGACGCTGGCCCTGATGCGGGCCTGTGATGCCCTGCTGATGACGTCCATCTGCGAGCAGGTGCCCAACGTGGTGCTGGAGGCGCTGGCGCTGGGCCGGCCTGTCATCGCCACCAGGGTGGGGGGCATCCCGGAGATAAACTCGGCTAACCTCCATCTGATCGACCGCCTGGAGGAGATACCGGCGCTTCTGGATGATGGCATCCGGGCGGTGGAAGAGGATACAATAGCGGAGGAATACCTGCTGGACAGCATTGTGGAAGAGTATGAAGAGCTTTTCTCCGGGCTGGCCCGTGAAAGAGAGCGGCGGCGTTGAATGGCGCTGCCAGGGATAGAGCATGGCAGGGAATGTTGAACTACTCCGCGATGAAAGCGAGTGGGAGCGGTTTGTTGCCGCTTCTCCGCAGGCTACTTTTTACCACACCCTGAAGTGGAAAAAGGCCCTGGAAGAGGCTTTCTCTCTGAAGACGGTATACCTCGTGGTGCGGGGCAACTCGGGGGAGGTGGTGGGGGTTTGTCCTCTTGCCCTGACCCGGAAGCTGGGAATATTCCGCGTCCTGGACTCGCTTCCCGAGTCCGACTTCGCCGGTCCGCTGGTTGCGGCGGGATATGAAGAAGAAGCGCTGCACGCCCTGAATGATTACCTGCTCGCCGCCGGCCCCGGGATGGGCATCACTTATGCCAAACTCAGGTGCCCCCGCCGGGAGATAGCCCGGCATTTCCAGGCTGCGGGCAAAACGCTCGACCTGTCCTCCGGCTCGATGAACCTGGACCTCCGCGAAAAGCCCGTGGAATACATCTGGAACAACGTGTTCAGTCAAAAAAGCGGGCAGAGGACCTACATCCGCCGCTTTGAGAAGGACGGGTTTCAGAACGTGGAGGCGCGGAGCGCCGAAGACCTGGACACTTTCTACGAGCTGTACCGGCGCAATATGCGCCACATCGGCGGCGTCCCGCACCCGCACTCATTTTTCCGCCGGTTATGGAAGGAGCTTCATCCGGACTACTTCAACATCCTGCTTACGGTAGGCAATGGCAGGTGCATCGGCGGGGAAGCGTTTTTCATCTACCCGCCGCGCAAAACTGCATACCAGACGTTCATCGGCCTGGACCGGAACGTGGAAACACAGTACCGCACCTATTTCTACCTTAGCTGGGGGCTGATAACGTGGTGCGCCAGGAACGGCTTTGAGGTGGTGAGTTTCGGGGGCACCCCGGCAGACCCCGCAACATCAAATCACGCCCAGAAGAGCCGGTTCGGGGCCAGTTTTAACCAGGACTATGTGGTCTGCCTGCCATTCGACCGCGCCCTCTTCCTGACCCGGCAGGCCGCCCTGAAGCTGGGCCGCGCGGCGCAGAAGCGGCTGCCAGCCTTCTTGAGGAGCAAAATGCAGCGGGCTGGTTTTGGCATATGATGTGCTGGAGGCGATGGCTGGACCTTTTGCGTGACCCCCGGATGCCCCAATATGCGTTCTATCACAAGATAGGGCGTAGGGGAGGTAAACGGGGCACAGTTGCCCTGCCAGAGGGCCTGACCATACTCGTGGTGCTTACGTTTGACATAGAATACGACTTCGGCTCGGCGGGCGGGGAGGCGGCTGTGCAAGCCGTGGGGCCTTTTCTCAAGCACGCGGGGCCATGGGGGAAGGAGATGGGAGCCGCGCTCACGTTGTTCGTCCAGGGGGACCTTGTCGCCGGCCTTGCCGGCTATCTACGGGAGCTGGAAAAGGAAAACGAAATCGGGCTGCACGGTTACTCCCATGAGCTGTGGGGTGGAGCAAAATGGTTCCTGCCGCATAAACCCCTGCCGCTAGAAACCAAACGCGGGCTGCTGGAGCGCAGCCTGGAGCAGTTCTCCACCCACCACCTGGCCCGCCCCGTTTCCTTCCGGGCCCCGGACCTGGTGACCGACCGGGAAACTCTGGAACTGCTGGAAAGCTATGGCTTCACCGTTGACTCCTCGGCTCCGTCCTACTATGGAGTGGCGCCCGAATTATCCCGACCGCTGGGCCCGGGCAGCAAATTGCTGGAGATACCCGTAACTGCCCGTCCTTATTCCCGCACGCAATTTAGATGTTTTCTCCCGTTCACCTCCTATGAGGTGTTCAATATGTTCCAGGTAACCGCAGGAGACGACCGGCATTTTACGGACTACGTGGATGATGTGCTAACTTTTCAGGTGAAAGCGGGGGTTATGCCGCACCTGGTCTTTCTGGCCCATCCCTGGGAGTTCCAGGAATGGCCGGCCAGGAGAAGACTGGACTACTGCGCACAGGCCAACTACGAGCTTTTGCGCCGCAGGTTCTCCCTGCTCAGGGAGAGATACCGGTTGAGCTATGTTACTCTGAGCGAGATGGCCCGTTATGTTGGCGGGGGAACGGGATGAACGCACACCCCGGCTATGACGTGCTGGACTCGCTGCCTGTCGCGACCCTGCGAAAAGCCATAGGCGGGTTGCTGGGGCACGAGGAGCGGGCGGAGATTGAGCGGCGTCTGACCGGGCAGGGAATAGGGCAGGGCAAGCGTTTCACCTTCTTCAACTACGGCAGGAATGCCCTGTATACCCTGCTCAGGGAGAGGTGCGCCGGCAGCGAAGTCATCTTTCCCGGCTTCATCTGCCCGTCGCTTGCCTTGGCCGCGCTAAGGGCGGACGCCAGGCCTTGGTTTGTCGATGTCAGTCTGGACGATTTCAACCTCGACGCAAGCCTGTTGTCGCCGGAGCTGCTGGAAAGGGCGGGCGCTTTGCTGGTTAATCATACCTTCGGTGTTCCGGCAGACGTGGACAGGATACGGAGCCGTCCGGGGGGGGAAAGAGTCTATCTGGTCGAAGATATCGCCCAGGCCCTTTTCTCCCGGTGTGACGGCTCGCCCGCAGGCGCCCGCGGTGACGCCGTGCTGGTGAGCATGTACAAGCAGGTGCCCAATATTCACGGGGCGGTGATTATCTCGGAGCCGGGGCTGGAAAACAGAGGCACGGATTGCGGCGGGCCGGGCAGACTGTTGCTGCTGACCAGGGGGCCGCACCAGTCTCTTTTGCGCTATGTGCGCCGCAGGCGAGCACTTCCCGCGCAGGGTGGGGAAAAAAGCAGGCCGGCACCGGCGCGCCCATCCCGTCTGGCGCAGGCCATCTTCGCCGCCTCCCTGCCCGACCTGGAAGCTGTGGTCGAAGGGCGGCGGGCTATACTCCGCCACTACCAGGACAGGGCGCGGGCAAGCGAATACCTGGTGCCGCAACAGATAAGAGAGGGCAAAGAACCGTCCTGTTTCAACTTCAGCGTACGGTTGCTCCCGGAACTCGCTCATGTCAGGGATGAAGCCGTGCTGGCGTTGCGGAGAAAAGGCATCTTCTGCGACCGCCTGTGGCACGATTCCCCGGTAGCGCTCGGCGTTTTCAGGGACTATCTTGCTGGGGATTGCCCTAACTCGAGGCTGCTGGCGCGCTCGGTGATAAATCTCCCCGTAAAGGCGAGCTACGACGAGCATGATGTGGGTTATCTCTTCGATTCCGTGGAAGAGGCTGTGCGCAGGCTGGTCTGATGGACGGCAGGGCCAATGTTGACAAGTGGCAGCGCTACTGGAGCGCCAGCCGGCCTTCGGTAACGTTACAGGCATACCACCGCCAGGTGGCAGAGAGAATCGTGGGTAGGTTGGGCCGCCTGTTCCCGCCCGCTGCGGAAGAGACAGAACACCCCCTCAGACTTCTGGATGCGGGCTGCGGGCAGGGTAACCTGACCGTCATGCTGGCCGGAAAGACGGGGTATGAGACAGCTGCGCTAGACATCATCGCGGAGCCGCTGCGGCACTGTCATCAGCTGGCCGGGGAGCGGCAGATTGACCGCGTCAGTGTTGTCAGGGCCAGCGTTTTCCGGATGCCCTTCCGGGACGGTACCTTTGACATTGCTGTCAGCACTGGCAGCGAGAGCGCGGCGGCCTACCCGGGAGCAGCAGAGGAAGTGATAAGGGTGGTGAAGAAAGGCGGCACCCTGTTCATCGATTTCACGGCTATGCCCAATCTCTACCAGCCGGTGCGCTCGTTGAAAGACCTTTTCCGGTACCTGCAGGCAAGGCGAACCGTGGCCCGGGGCGGAAAGACGAAACGCTTCCATTATGGTAAACTTGGACTCAAGGAACGATTTGAACGGCGGCTCGGCCTGAGAATCAGGCAGACGTGGTATATGAATACGGCTCCGCCCTGGGGAGGGGTGAGGGCTCGCTTGCTCTTCGAGAAGAGCGCGGGCAGGTGGCTGGGGCCTCTTCTTGCCAGAACGGTGCTGGTGGAGATGGAGAACAGCAAGAAGGATGAATGCGGTTATTAGCGGAGAGAAGACGCTGACTCTTCCGTGGAGAGTGCATCGATGAGAATACTGATGCAGCAGGGGGCCTATTTTCCGTGGGTCGGCGGCGCCGAGATATTCATGCAGAAACTCGCCGAGCATATGGTGGCCGGAGGGCATCACGTCGATGTGGTGACGGGGCTGTGGAGCAAGCCGGATATCTATACGGAAAACTGGAACAAGGAGTTCGAGGTCATCAACGGCGTCAATGTCTACCGCGTGCCGACGGCCGCCCGGAAGTATGCCGGCGCCCTGTCCTGCATATGGCAAACGGTGTTGAAGAGCAAACAGCTTGACCGCGCCAGCAGTTATGACGTTATTCACAGTCACATATCTCCGGCGCTGATCTGCGGCGCCGCCAGCAAGGGAAAGAACAGGTTAATGATTACCCTTCAGGGGGGTGACTTCGGGGAGTACAAAGAGTCGAAGATGGCATTGAGAGTCATGGAGGCCCCGTTCATCGTCTGGGCATTGCGCCGGGCAGACCTGGTGCACGCCGTCAGCACCCATATCGCCAGGCAGGCGGGGAGATACGGCGCAAGGAAAATAAGAATCGTGCCTAACGGCGTTGACGCCCGCCTGTTCCGCCCCAACGAGAAGAACAAAGCCAGGCAGAAGCTGGGGTACAGGGTTGACCAGAGGATCGTGATAAGCTCGTCCAGACTGACGCCGAAGAACGGCCTCGAATATCTGGTCAGGGCCGTGGCCAGGATTCCGAATCTGAGCTTGCTCATCATCGGCGATGGCGAGCAAAGGAGCTATCTGGAGGCACTTATAGCCGAATTGAACCTCCGGGGGAGGGTCGAGCTGCTGGGCTATCTGGAACACACGCGGCTGCCCGACTACCTGAACATGGCCGATGTCTTTTGCCGTCCATCAATCGACGAAGGGTTCGGCATCGCGTTCATCGAGGCTATGGCCTGCCGGATACCTACCATAGGCACTGCCGTAGGCGGCATCACCGATATCATAGAAGACGGCAGGAACGGTCTGCTGGTGGCTCCGGGAAGCTCCGACGATGTGTTGCGTGCCTTGAAGAAGGTGCTGCATGACAAGGAGCTGGCACGGCGGATAGCAGGAGAGGGATATCTCACCGTCCAGAAGAAGTTCACCTGGCCGGCGGTACTCGAGCGGATGGACAGCTTATATGGAGAGTTGGTGCAGCAACCGGGAGGGAGGAAATGATTATACAGGGCTGGATTGAAGCCCGTATGATTGCGAGAGTTCAATGAAGATTCTCATCACCACCCCCATCTTCCCTCCGGAAATCGGGGGACCGGCGACGTATACGCTGGAGGTGTCTCGGAGGTTGAAAGCCTGCGGGCATACGGTGCGCATTGTCACCTTCGCTGATGCCGCTCCGGACGTGCCGGACCTGGACGTCGCTGCGATAAGAAACAGGACTGTTGTGCCGGGCAGCGTCAGCAGGCAAAGCAGGCTATTTGCCGCGCTCCTGCGTGCCTCCAGGGGCATGGACCTGGTCTACGCACAGGGGCCGGTGGTGGTGGGCCTTGGCTCCATCGCCGCCGGGAAGCTGACCGGAAAGCCGGTGGTAGTCAAGTTCGTGGGGGATGTGGCCTGGGAGGGGGCAACGAGCAGAGGAGAGACGGTGAAGTCTCTGGACGACTTTCTGCGGCAGCCGGAAGGAGGCTGGCAGACAGCATTGACCAGACGAATAGAGAGCTTTGTCCTGCGGCATGCGGACAGAATAATCACCCCCTCCCTCTATCTCAAGCACGTCCTGGCCAAATTCTACGGAATACCTGACAGCGGCATCGAGGTTGTTTACAATGCGGTGGCGCCGGACGCATTTGCCCCGGTGGCGGACAGTAACGCCGGCTACGGGAGGCCGCTGCTGACCACGGTGGGCAGGCTCGTTCCCTGGAAAGGGGTCGATGAGCTTATAGAAATGGTGCCTGTGCTGGTGAAGAAATATCCCCGGGTGAAGCTGCAGGTGATAGGGGAAGGACCCGAAGAGAGCAGACTCAAACACCTCTGCCGGAAGCTGGGGGTGGAAACCCACGTCGTCTTCGCCGGAAAGCTGGAGCATAAGGAGACCATAGCGCGTGTCAGTAGTTCAGACCTTTTCATTCTGAACTCGCGCTATGAAGGCCTCCCCCACGTTGTGCTTGAGGCCATGGCCTGCGGTTGCCCGGTGGTAGCCACGGACATCGCGGGCACCAGAGAGGCGCTGGGAGACGGCAGCTACAGCGCTGCCTTCACTCCGGGAAACCGGGAGGAGATGGAGGAGAAGATTACCCGGCTGCTGGAGGACTGCAAAGCAAGAAAAGAGATGGCCGAGCAGGCCTACCGGAATGTCATCTCCCGTTTCACCTGGGAAAAGACGCTCGACCGGCTGGAGAGTGTTCTGGGCTCGGTCTTGAGTTGAGAAGTTAAGATTAAGAAATGCGCGTTTTGATGCTCAGCTACGACAAAGCGCTCGTCGCCGACAATAGTATAGGCGATGCCCTGCAAAGGCACCGGCATTACGCCGCCTGCCTGGACCGCCTAGACGTGGTAGTACCCTGCCCGGGCGGGAAAAAGCGCTCCGCCATCGAGCTGGACGGCAGGCTGGCCATCCACCCCAGCCACGGCCCCAAACCGCTTGCGTGGCTGCGGGCCTATCAAAAAGCCCGGACGGTCTGCCGGGCCGGCGGCATGGACCTGGTCATTACCCAGGACGCTCTGCTGGGCTGCCTGGGCGTGATGCTGAAACGGGAGTTCGGGACCGGGCTTATCGTTAACGCCTTTGCCCTGGACATTTTCAGTCGCGTCTGGCTGGAGGAAAAGCTGCTGCACCGGCTGTACGCGGTTCTGATGCGCCAGGCATTGCGGCGCGCGGACCTGGTCCGTACCGATGGCACCGGTGACCGGAAAAGCCTCATTGAGGAGCTGGGGTTGCCTGCTGATAAGGTGATAACACTGCCGATGGTGCCCAGCCCGGAGAATATCACACGGTTCACCCGGGCCGACGGCACGGCGGTGCGGGGGGAGTTGCTGAACGGCAGGTATGACAGTCTGGTGCTTTTCGTGGGGATGCTGATCAGGCAAAAGAACCTGCCGAATCTGCTGGCGGCAGCCCGCCTGGTGCTTGCTGACCATTCCCGGACCCTGTTCGTCATTATCGGGGATGGGCCCGAGCGGGGACATCTGGAAATGCTGGCCCGGGAGCTGGGCATAGAAGACAATGTGCGTTTTGCGGGCTTGATGTCCTATGACCTGCTGCCCGCATATTATGCCGCCTGCGATTTGTTCGTCCTGCCTTCCTGGTACGAAGGCTTCGCCCGGGTGCTGATGGAGGCGGCGTTCGCCCGGAAACCGATAGTTGCCACGGACGTGAGCGGCGTTTCCGACCTTATTGAGGACGGGCGCAGCGGGTACATCGTGGCGGTGAACAGCCCGGAACAGCTTGCCGCAAAGATAGGGCGGCTGCTGGATGACCCCGCAACGGCCCGGCGGATGGGAATGAGTGGATATGAGCGAGCAATGGAATACTGCGATTTCGATAACAATATCGAGAAGCTGGTCGCGGTCTG
>CAZZAU010000002.1:0-15467 GCA_964652725.1 uncultured Dehalococcoidaceae bacterium
ATGCCAGTGCCATGCGCTTCCTCAACGAGGTAGATGCCGCCTGCGTATACGTTAACGCCAGCACGCGCTTCACGGACGGGGGACAGTTCGGGCTGGGGGCGGAGGTGGGCATAAGCACCCAGAAGCTGCACGCAAGGGGTCCCCTAGGCCTGCGGGAGCTCACTACTTATAAATGGGTCATCTACGGCAGCGGGCAGGTCAGGCCCTAGATGGAGGCGGCAGTCAACACCCTGGGCTACGGCGCCATCGCCGGCGCAGCCACGCTGGCGGGTATCTTTGTGGTCCTGTGGAAGCACCACCTGGCCCTGCGCTATTCCCACTATGTCAACTCCTTCGCCGCGGGGGTTCTGCTTACCATCGCCCTGGTGCACCTTCTCCCGGAGGCCGTGGAGCTTCGTGAAGGCTCCCTGTTCGTTGTGCTGCTGGCGTTCCTGGCCTTTTACCTGCTGGAGGCGGTGCTGGTGTTTCATTCCGGCTCGGCCATCCACTTCACTGATGCCTGCGCCCGGAATGTGCATAACAAGGGCGTCGTTATATTCGGCGGGCTGTTCATTCACTCACTGGTTGATGGCGTCATCATTGCCACCGGTTTCGAGGCCAGCTTCGAGCTGGGGGTGCTGACGGCCGCCGGCGTGATTTTGCACGAGCTGCCGGAGGGAATCACCAGCTTTGCTCTGATGCTGCGTTCAATGTCGCGCCGGAGCGCTTTCTATCTCTCGCTGGGGGTGGCGCTGGCCACGCCGGCAGGCGCAGCAGCGGGGCTGGCGTTTCTCGGCGGGATTTCGGCAAGCACCCTGGGCGTGATGATGGCCGTTGCGGGCGGCTCCTTCCTTTATGTGGCTGCTTCAGATCTCATCCCGGAGACCCATGAGCGTAACGTGCTGCAGAACGTGTTCTTTCTGCTGGCGGGCGCCGGGTTGTTCTACTACCTGGCGATGCTCTTCGAATAGGGTCAGATGCCCAACGCGGCCTGCTGGGCTTCGAAGATCTGGCGAATGCCTTTCTCCGCCAGGGACAGCAGGTCATCGATGGCCTGCCTGGTGAAAGGTTTGCTCTCCGCCGTGCCCTGGACCTCCACAAACTCCCCTTTGCCGGTCATAACCACGTTGAAGTCGGCCGATGCGGCGCAGTCCTCGTCATAGCACAGGTCCAGCATCATATAACTGTGCACGATGCCCACGCTGGTGCCGGCAACCGCGCTGCGCAGGGGCATTGCCTTTATCATGCCCATATCTGCCAGGTTGTGGAGCGCCCGGTGCAGGGCCACGTAGGCGCCGGTGACGGCGGCGGTGCGGGTGCCGCCGTCCGCCTGGATGACATCGCAGTCCACGATGAGCGTCCGCTCTCCCAGCGCATTGAGGTCGGCCACCGCCCGCAGGGAGCGGCCGATGAAGCGCTGTATCTCCTGGCTGCGCCCCCCCACCCGGCCCGTGGCGGACTCGCGCGGAGTGCGCGTCACCGTGGAGCGGGGCAACATGGCGTACTCGGCGGTGACCCAGCCGCTGCCGGTACCTTTGAGAAAGTTCGGCACCCGCTCCTCCACGCTCACCGAGCACAGCACCCGGGTCTTGCCTACTTCTATCATCGCCGAGCCTTCGGCGAAGTTGAGCGGCCCCGGCGATATGACCACCGGCCTCAGCTCATCGAAGGCGCGTCCGTCTGCCCGCTTCATCATGGCCCAGTATAGCACCGGGATGGGCCGGCGGGCAAACGCAGGCTTCGGAGCATCCGGAAGGCGCAAAAGCCCCGCGGCCCTGAAAGGCGCGGCGCAAAATGCTACAATAAAAAACGAGGGCTGGCCGGCGACGGCGAGCCCTAAAGGTATTTGGCAGAACAAGAGTAGCATAGTGGCATAATGGAACTGAGGAGACTGCTTTCACTCGCAGATAATATGCCCGGCTACCGCCGTCTGGCGGCCGGACCGGCGGAGGGCGGAGAGTCCAGGGCCGTTGCACTGGAGGCGGCCAGGCCGTACCTCATCGCGGCGCTGTACCGTCGCTGGGAGCGTCCCATGCTGGTAGTCACGGCGCAGCCTGAGCAGGGCAAGCAACTGGCGGAGCAGCTCCTGATATGGACAGGGGCCCGGGTCAGGATATTCCCGGAGCCGGACACCTTGCCCTACGAGCAAATCGCCTCTGACATTACTACCGAGATGGAGAGGGTACAGGTGCTGTCTCTGCTGGCCGCCTGCGGGCCGGAGAGCGCGTCCCGGGAACCGCCCCTTATCGTGGCTTCAGCAGCGGGGCTGATGAGCAAAACGGCGCGGTACCGCGACTTTGCTGCGCACTGCGACCGGCTGACGGTGGGGATGGAGGTGGAGCCGCTGCGCCTGATGGCGCGCCTGGAGGCCACGGGCTACCGCATAGAAACTACCGTGGAGGTGCCCGGTACGGCCAGCCGGCGCGGCGGCATAGTGGACGTTTATCCTCCCACCGGCGACCTGCCGGCCAGGGTGGAATTCTTCGGCAATACGGTGGAAAGCATCCGCCTTTTCGACCCGGTGAACCAGCGTTCCTTGCAGGCTGTGCCGGCGGTGGAGATAGGGCCGGCCACGGAGATGCTGGCACCGTTTCTGGAGCCGCGGGAGAAACTGGAGCGGGCATTGAACGTTGACCTTTCCGGCTGCAAACCGGAGATGAAAGAGCGCTGGCGGCGGGACGCCGCGCTGTTTCTGGAGCGGCAGCGCCCGCACGGCGGCCAGTATTACGCTTCGCTGTTCGAGCAGAGCGGCCTGCTGGACTACTTGCCGCGGGAAGCGGTGCTGGTGCTGGACGGACCCTGCGCTATCACGGGGGCGGCGGATTCCTGGCACGAAGAGGCGGAGCATCTCCGCCAGGACAAAACGGCGGACGGAGACCTGCCCGCCCGGTTCCCCCGCCCCTACTTCATCTGGGAGGAGATAGAGGCGGAGATAGCCGGCAGGGACCGCCTCTTGCTCAGTGACTGGAACGGAGAAGAAGGCCCTGTCCGCCTGGACTTCACGCCGGCGCCGGACTATGCCGGCCGGCTTGACCGGTTTATCGAGGGTAGCAAGGGGCTGCTGGAGAAAGGGCGTCGTCTTATAGTGGTGAGCCATCAGGCCAGCCGGCTGGCCGAGCTGCTGGCGCAGGAAGGCATCATCGCCACGCCGCAGAGCGAGGTCAGAGAGACGCCGCCGCCGGGTTCACTGACGCTGGTGCAGGGAGCTCTGGCCGGAGGGTGGACAATGAATAGCGGGACCGCCTTGCTCACCGACGCCGAAATCTTCGGCTTCGTCAAGCAGCGCCGCCAGGTCAAGCGCCGCCCCGTGCCCCGCCAGAGGCTGTACGTGGACATCGCTCCGGGCGACTATGTGGTGCACGTGGAACACGGCATCGGCAGCTTTTCCGAGGTGGTCACGTTGAGCCGGGACGGCGCCGAGAGAGAGTACCTGGTGCTGCGCTACGCAGCGGGAGACAAGCTGTATGTGCCCACCGATCAGATAGACCGGGTGAGCCGTTACATCGGGGCGGGTGACCGTCCTCCGGCGCTTAGCAGGCTGGGCACCCAGGAGTGGGCGCGCACCAAGCAACGGGTCAGAGAGGCCGCCGAGGAACTGGCACAGGAGATGCTCCACCTTTATGCTGCCCGGGAGGTGGTGCCCGGCTATGCTTTTTCCACGGACACCGTGTGGCAGCAGGAGCTTGAGGGGTCATTCCCTTACGTTGAGACGCCGGACCAGTTGCAGGCGCAGCAAGAGGTCAAAGCGGATATGGAAAAGGCCAGGCCAATGGACCGTCTGGTATGCGGGGACGTTGGCTACGGCAAAACAGAGGTGGCGCTGCGCGCCGCTTTCAAGGCGGTGATGGATGGCAAGCAGGTGGCAGTGCTGGTGCCCACCACCGTGCTGGCACAGCAGCATTTTGCCACCTTCAGTGAGCGGATGGCGGCCTTCCCCGTGCGCATCGAGGTATTGAGCCGGTTCAGGACGCCCGGGGAGCAGCGGGAAATCATCGAGGAGCTGGGGGAAGGCAAGGTGGACATATGCATCGGCACGCACCGGCTTTTGCAAAAAGACGTGGTCTTCAAAGACCTGGGGTTGCTTGTTATCGATGAGGAGCAGCGCTTCGGGGTGAGCCACAAGGAGTACCTGAAACGGAAGCGGCGCGAGGTGGACGTTTTGACCCTGAGCGCCACCCCCATCCCGCGCACCCTCCATATGGCGCTGGTGGGAGTAAGGGATATGAGTACAATGGAGACCCCTCCCGAGGAGCGCCTCCCCATCAAGACATACGTCGCCGAGTACAGTGAGCGGCTGGTGCGGGAGGCCATCATCAGGGAGCTTGAGCGCAACGGGCAGGTCTTCTTCGTGCACAATCGGGTGCAGAGCATTCATATGGTGGCGCAGAGACTGGAACTGCTGGTGCCGGAGGCCAGAATAGCCGCCGCGCACGGCCAGATGTCCGAGGAGAAGCTGGAGCAGGTGATGGCCGGCTTCGCCCGGGGGGAAAGCGATGTGCTGGTTTGCACCACGATTATAGAATCGGGGCTGGATATGCCCAACGTCAACACCCTCATTGTCAACCGGGCGGACAAGTTCGGCCTGACACAGCTTTACCAGTTGCGTGGCAGGGTGGGGCGGGGAGCCAATCTTGCCTATGCCTATTTTCTTTATGACAGGGAGAAGCGCCTCACCCCCACCGCCCGCAAGCGCCTGCGCACTATCTATGAGGCCACCGAGCTGGGCGCCGGTTTCAACATTGCTCTCAAAGACCTGGAGATAAGGGGCGCCGGGACGTTGCTGGGGGCCAGGCAGAGCGGGCACATCAGCGCCATCGGCTTCCACCTGTATTGTCGGTTGCTGGCGGAGGCGGTGGAGGTGCAGAAAGCCAGGATGGCCGGACAGCGTGAGGGCGGGAAGAAGCCCCGCCTCCCCGCTCCTGCCCTGGACCTGCCCCTCTCCGCTTTCATCCCGGAGGGCTACGTGGCAGACCTTGAAAGCCGGCTGGGCCTGTACCAGAAGCTGTCCCGGGCGGACGAGCCGGCGCGGGTGGAGACGCTGGAACAGGAGTTCATCGACCGTTTTGGGCCGCCGCCTCCCGCAGTGCGTAACCTGCTCTACGCGGTAAAGCTCAAGCTGCTGGCAGCGCAGGCGGGAATCGAGTCCATCACCGCCGAGCACGGGCAGATAGTTATAAGGCGCTTCGACGGTCCCCCCTTCGACAGGCGAAAACTGGCGCCACTGCTGCGGGACGGCATCAGGGTAGGCTCCACGCAAATCGCCCTGAACCCGAAGCGAATCGGCGAGCGGTGGAAAGAGGTGCTGGGTGAGGTGGTGGAGAAGGTTTAGAGCTGAGACGGGCGCAGGTTTTATTCTTCTTTCTCCCTTTGAAAAAGGGGGATGCAGGGGGATTTGAGTAAGGTGCTCCATCCCAAATCTGTTATAATAGCTGCGTATGGATTTTCCCGGTGATAGCACGGCTGCCCAGATACTGACCTGGGTGGGTATTGTCTTCGCGGCGGGGTTCATCGGCTACTTCGGGCGCTATCTAAGTATGCTCATCATAGACAGAATGCAGAAAAAGAAGGCGCGGTCGGCGGATGAGGCACTGGCTACCCGGAGCGCGGAAGCTGTTCAGCTTGAAATCGAGGCGCAGCGCGCCAAGACGGAGAAGAAAAAAACCAAAACGGAGGCCAAGAGGGCTAAAAAGGAGCCGAAAGACTGATTGTCGCTTACCTATGACGAAACGCCGCATAGACGTTCTGCTGGTAGAGAGAGGGCTGACTGAGAGCCGGGCCCAGGCCCATGCCCTGATTATGGCCGGGGAGGTGGTGGTGGGGGGCAATGCCGTGACCCGGCCTGGCACGCTGGTCACAGAGGACGTGGAGGTTGCTGTAGCGCAGCGGGCGCTCTATGTAAGCCGCGGCGGTATCAAGCTTGCCCATGCCCTGGAGAGGTTCCGGGTTGATGTGGCCGGAAAGGTCGCCGCAGACATCGGGGCTTCCACGGGCGGCTTCACCGACTGTCTGCTGCAACAGGGAGCGAGGAAGGTCTACGCTATCGACGTGGGCTACGGCCAGCTCGATTACCGGCTGAGGAAAGATGCGCGGGTGGTGGTTATGGAGCGCGTCAACGCGCGCTATCCCATCCCGTTGCCGGAAAGAGTGGACCTGGCCACGGTGGACGTGTCGTTTATTTCGGCGCAGAAAGTGCTGCCGTCTGTATCTGCGGTGCTGAAACCGGGCGGGTACATCGTCCTTCTGTTGAAGCCCCAGTTTGAGGCGGAGCGCAGGGAAGTGGGGAAAGGTGGAGTGGTGAAAGACCCGCAGTTGCATGCCCGTATTTTGGGGCGTTTCATCGCCTGGCTGGTACAGAATGGTTATCGCCTGAAGGGGCTGACCGCCTCGCCCATACCGGGTCCGGCCGGAAACCGGGAGTTCTTTATATTGCTGGAGTGGACATAATGGAAGAAGTCTTGCTCGAAGCCGAAGGCATCACTATCCGGGGCGAGCTTTATCTGCCTGAGGGGCCGCCGCCTCATCCCGCCCTGTGCGTCTGTCACGGCATACCGTCGGGCGGGCCGCAGCAGAACGGGGGAGGCTATCCCGAGCTTGCCGGTAGAATAAGCGGGCAGGGCTTGGCCGTCTTCACTTTCAACTTCCGGGGCGCCGGCAAAAGCGGGGGGAACTTTGATCTGGCCGGTTGGGTGAGAGACCTAGAAGCGGTAATAGGCTGCCTGCGGTGCCGGGAGGAAGTGGATGGGGAGCGTTTGGGCCTTCTCGGGTTCAGCGCCGGGGCGGCGGTAGCGGTGTGTGTGGCGGCCCGGAACCCCGGAATAGCTTTCGTGGCAAGCTGCGCCTGTCCGGCGGAGTTCAGTTTCGTTGACACGGTGGAGCACCCGGAGGATGCAGTAGCACACTTCCGCAGCATTGGCACCATAAGAGACAGCGATTTTCCTCCTTCGAGCGAGGAATGGCTTGACGGCTTCCGGCAGGTCCGGCCGGTGGAGCACATCGGGCGGATATTTCCCAGGCCAGTGCTCATCGTTCACGGGGACCGGGACGAGACCGTGCCCGTGGGCGACGCCCTGAGACTATGCGGCGCGGCCGGCGAGGCCGGAAAACTGGTCATTATCGAAGGCGCCGGGCACAGATTGAGACAGGAGGAGAGGGCGATACGCGCCGTTATTGACTGGCTGCAAACCGTCTGTCCGGTTGACCGGCCACAGCAAAGGCGATATAATTCAAATTGGTGGGGCAAATAGGGAGGCGGTTTGAGGCAGATAGATTGCATGAGAGTTGCGGGGTTTTCGGCATCTACGCGCCGAATGAAGATGTAGCCCGGATTACCTATTTCGCCCTCTTCGCTCTTCAGCACCGGGGTCAGGAAAGCAGCGGTATCGCCACCTCAGACGGAGAGAAGATGGCGCTTTGCGCCAGGATGGGGCTGGTCTCCCAGGTGTTCGACGAGGACTCGCTCGGGCGTCTCAAGGGACATATCGCCATAGGGCATAACCGGTATTCCACCAGAGGCTCCAACCGGCCCTGCAACGCTCAGCCCATTATGCTTAACAGCGGCCCCGGCGCGGTCGCCATCGCCCACAACGGTAACATCGTCAATGCCGAGCACCTGTATGGCGAACTGTGCCAGCAGGGCTATACCTTTCAGAGTTCCACGGACAGCGAGGTCATCGCCAATCTGATTCTTTCCTCCCCGCACCCGAACTGGGAAGACAGGATAAAGCATGCCATGCGCCGGCTGCAGGGTTCCTATTCCTTCACCCTGTTGACCAGGGACAGGCTTTTCGGGGTACGTGACCCCCTGGGGGTGCGGCCGCTGTGTCTGGGCAAGATGAACGGCGGATGGGTAATCGCTTCCGAGACATGTGCCCTGGACCACATCGGGGCTACCTTAATTCGCGAGATTGAGCCAGGCGAGGTGGTATCGGTGAGCCAGAACGGCGTGGACAGCTACCGGGTAAAATCAGGCCGGCGCGCGCTGTGCATCTTCGAGTATATCTACTTCGCCCGCCCTGACAGCGTTATCAACGGGCGGCTGCTCTCTCCGGTGCGGCAGGCCATGGGCGCCGGGCTGGCCAGAGAGCACCCGGTGGAGGCGGACCTGGTCATCGGGGTGCCGGACTCGGCTACCAGCGCCGGTTACGGTTACGCCCGGGAGTCAGGGATTCCGATGGGAGAGGGGCTCATCAAAAACCGCTACGTCGGGCGGACCTTCATCGAGCCGGACCAGCGCATACGCGACCTCGGAGTCAAGCTCAAGTTCAATTCACTGCCCCACATGCTGAAAGACAAGAGGCTGGTGGTGGTGGATGATAGCATCGTCCGCGGCACTACCACTCCCAGCGTCGTGGCCGAATTGAGGCGGGCGGGAGCCAAAGAGGTGCATATGCGCATCTGTGCCCCGCCCATCCGCTACCCCTGCTTTTTCGGAGTGGATATGGCCACTCGCCAGGAGCTTATCGCTGCCCAGAAGACGGTGGCGGAGATATGCAAGCGCATCGGTGCCGATACCCTGGGTTATCTGAGCATCGAAGGGCTGGTCAAAGCGGTGGACTTGCCCCGGGACAACTTCTGCCTGGCCTGTTTCACCGGTGACTATCCTATGCCGGTGCAGTTGGAGATGGACAAGCTGGCGCTGGAGTCCATGCGGACAAATCACGTGCTGTCCCAGGCCGGCCGCAGGTAGCCACAGACCCGTCCTTATTGCCGCCGGACATAGTCTCTCGTCTTTTCTTCCGCGTACGCGGCCGCTTTTGTTGCTGAATTGTTTAGTAATGTAGTAGACTATTTTGTATGATGAGACTATTGGTCATTGCCTGCAGCGTTTTGAAAAACGAGTTCATGGCTATGGCGCCGGATGGAGTCCGTTTTGAGTTCTTGGAGCAGGGACTGCACAGGACCCCGGGTAAGATGTGCTCCATCATTCAGGAGAAGATAGACGCGGCAGACGCGGCGGAAAACGATAACGACTATATAGTTATCGGCTACGGTCTGTGCGGCAACGGCACTCCGGGTATCAGGGCGCGAAAGACGCCCCTCGTCATCCCCAGGGCGCACGATTGCATTACTTACTGGCTGGGCTCGCTGGAGAGGCAGCAGCAGGAGATAGATAAAGCGCCGGCTTCCTACTACCTGACCAAAGGCTGGATTGAAGAGGCCCAGGCGCCGCTGGCCACCTTTGAAGAATATGTGGAGCGGTACGGGGCCGGGACCGCCGAATGGGTTATGCAGGAAGCGTTCAAGAATTATACTCGTGTGGCTCTGATAGACACTGGGGCTTATGACCCGGGCCAGTATCGCGCCTATGCGCAGACCAACGCCGATTTCCTGAAGGTCAAATACGAAGAAATCGAGGGGTCGCTGGAACTGTTTCATGAGTTGATGCCCGGCCGTTGGGATAACGGCCGCTTCATCGTCATTCCTCCGGGAGAGGAAATCACCCAGGGCATGTTCTTTTCATTCTAGCCGCCGGCTACGGGACAACGCCGCGCGCTGGCGAGGTCGCGGCGGAAATTCCCGCTATCAGCCGGACATTTGCCGCCATTACGGGGGGTACACCGGCGCGGCGCTATGGTAATACATCCGCAGCTTCGTATTGACAAACGGTTTCATATGCCTTAAAGTATAGAACAATTGTTCTTACAGGAAACGGCGCAAAAATGGAACTGAGGGGCAAAAGGCGGCGAATCATCGATTTCATCAATAGCTTTGTCAGGGAGCAGGGGTATCCGCCCACGGTCAGAGATATCCAGTACGGCTGCGGCATAAGCTCGACGTCAGTGGTGGATTATCACCTGAAAGTCCTGGAACGGAGCGGGCATATACAGCGGCGGCCCGAAGTTTCCCGGGGCATTGCTTTGCCGGAACGCGCGCTGCGCTCGCAGGTACCGGTTATCGGCACCATTGCGGCAGGAAAGCCTGTGCCGGTGCCCACCGCAGAGACCTGGGATAGTGCTGTCGCCGCCGAGACGATTGAGGTGACCGCGGACCTCACCGGCGGCAGGGAAGAAGTGTATGCCCTGAAGGTAAAAGGGCAGTCCATGGTGGATGCCCTGATCAACGATGGCGACATTGTGCTGATGCAGAACGTCAGCGCGGTGGACAACGGCGAGATGGCGGCGGTATGGCTCAAAGCCGAGAGAGAGGCCACGCTGAAGAAAATATATGTGGAGCGGGGCAGGGTGCGGCTGCAGCCCGCCAACAGCCGTATGGCGCCCATCTATGCCGACCCGGATAATGTGGAGGTCCAGGGCAAAGTCATTGCCGTCATCCGGCGGATACGGTAGATAAAGTCATCAGAAGTTGTCCGCCGGCACTCCGGCAATGTTCTTTCTCCCCTTCTCGAGGACACCGGGCGGAGGAGTTTTGCCCGTTCCCGGCATCTTGTCTCAATGTCCCGGGTTCCCATCATGCCTGAACTAGGTTTGTCTCTGGCGCAGCTACACCGAAATTGCCAGCAGGCAGTGGGCCCGAAGGGGGCGAAGCCTCTCTAACACTAGGGGTGCCCGGTTGATAAACGGCCTTCACACCTGATTTGCCTTTGCCGGCGGAATTGGTATAAAGTAAGCGAAAGTCAGGGCGGGGACGATTTGAACAGACGCCCCCAAATAGGGTATAAAATAAAAGGCTATGATTCTAACGCAATTCCAGACCGTGGGCCGTGACCTTTTCGCCAGAGGGCTGGTGTCCTCGCACAGCGGCAACCTGAGCATCCGGCTGGGCGACGATATTATTATCACCCGCCGCGACGCCATGCTGAACTGCCTGGAGGAGAACGACCTGATTGAGACCGGTATCCAGAAAAACAGCCGGTCCACACCCCTGGCTAACCCTGATCTGGGCATTCACCGCGCCATCTACAAGGCGACTCGTGCCCTGGCCATTGTACATGCCCACCCGCCCCATGCCGTGGCGCTCTCCACCACGGACAGGGCCATAGTGCCGGCAGTGGAGGACTTTGCCCGCATAGGCAAGGTGCCGGTGGTGGGGTGGGGTGACGAGCTGAAAAAGAGAAGCCTGGCGGATGTTGCGGCGCGGGCTCTGAAGAACCACCGCATCATCATGGTATACAATCACGGCAGTTTCGCCACCGGGCAGCTTCTGGAAGAAGCCTTTGACATTACCATGGCGCTGGAACACAGCAGCCAGGTGCTCTGCCTGATGCGGTCATTGCAGGTGGGTTCGGTCCAGGACTGACCTACTTCGGATAGACCGGAGTACACCAGTCCGTGTAGTCCGGGTTGTCTCCGCGGATGGCGCCTGCATAGATTTCCTGGAGCTTTGCGGTCACTTCTCCGATTTCCCCGTTGCCTATCTGGCGGTGGTCTATCTCCGCCACCGGCGTGATGTGCGCGGCGGTTCCGGTCAGGAAGACCTCATCGGCGATATACAGTTCGCCGCGGCTCACCGGCCTCTCTATGGTCTCCTTGCCCAGCTCCTTCCTGGCCATCTTCATAACGCAGTCGCGCGTGATGCCGGGAAGGATGTTGTTGTAGGTGGGCGGGGTGACCAGCTTGCCGTTCATAACCAGAAATATGTTCTCGCCGCTGCCCTGGGCCACGTAGCCGTTATGGTTGAGCATAATGGCTTCATCAAAGCCTTTCTCCACCGCGTCGGACTTGGCCAGGGCGTTGCCCGCGTAGTGCCCCATGATTTTCACCTGGGGAGGGATGGAATTGTCGGTGGGGCATTGCCAGGCAGAGACGCAGCATCTCGCCTTGTCCACGTCTATATATCTTCCCCAGGGGATGATGAACACGGTAAAGTCATCGGCTATGTCATGGACGCGGACCCCCAGGGCCTCGGCGCCTTTATAGGCCAGGGGGCGTACGTAGATATCCTCTTTGAAATCGCAGCGCTGCGCCAGTTCCACGGTTATCCGGCACATATCGTCCAGGGAATAGGGCAGCTTCATCCTCATTATCTGACAGCCGTGGAGCAGGCGCTGGTAGTGCTCTCTGAGACGGAAAAGATAGGTCTGCTCCTGTTTGCTGTTCCAGTTGCCCCTGATGCCCTCGAAAACAGCGGTGCCGTAATGAATGGCATGGGTCATAATACTGACCCTGGCTTCGGCCAAAGGCACAAACTGGTCTTTGAAAAAGGCATACGATGGCATAAGCGGGTCTCCTCTTATCAGTCAGTTATGACTCATTATAGACGTTGAAGGCGCAGAACTCAAGTGCAGCTATCTGGACAGACCCGGTGTGTGCAGGGTGTAGCCGCCGGGGCTCTCCGGAAAGATGTCCTTGAGCTTGAAGGTGCGGCCGGTCTGTATGGCGGCGAAGCCGTATTTGCGCCGGATGCGGTCTATGACCGGGTTCAGCTTCTCCATCCTCTGGGCGGAAGTGTCCAGCATGTCCCGCTGCCGGCCGGCTTCCACCAGGCGGGAAACGCCGATGCCGATGAGCCGTACGGGAAGCTTCTGCCGCGTCAATTCCTTTTCCATCATCTTCTGCCCGGCGTCAAACAGCGCTTGGTGTGCATCGGTGGGTGGGGAGAGCGTCTGCTGGCGGGTGATGGTGGTGAAGTCAGCGTAGCGTAGTTTAAGGGTAACGCAGCGGGCCAGCTTTCCCTTCTCCCGTATCTCGGCGCCCACCCGCTCGCTCAGATAGTGCAGTGTGGCACTCAGGAAGGCGGCGTCTACGGAATCCGCCGCAAAAGTGGTCTCCCGGCTGACGGACCTGGCGGCGGCGGGAGGTTCCACGGGGCGGTCATCAATGCCGCGGGCGCGGGCGCCTACTGTTTCGCCCCAGACGCCGAAGCGGCTGCGCAGAGTACTGGCGGGCATTGCGGCCAGCTGCCCGATGGTGCGGATGCCCAGGCCGTTGAGGATGCGCCCGGTCTTTTTTCCGACGCCGGGAAGCCTGCCCACAGGCAGTGGCGCCAGGAAAGAGCGTTCCTCGCCAGGGGGTACCTCCAGCAGGCCGTTCGGTTTGGAAAGCTCCGAGGCGATTTTGGCCACCACTTTGCCGCCGGCGATACCTATCGATGCGCAAAGACCCAGTTCAGCGGTGACCCTTGACTTTATCTTCTCTGCCATCCGCCTTATGGAGCCGTGCAGGGACTCAAAGCCGGTGACATCGAGGTAGGCCTCGTCTATGCCCAGAGGCTCGAGGTAGGGCGAGAAATCGGCCAGGATGGCCATGAACTTCTGCGATGCTTCGCGGTACCGGGCGAAGTCACCCTGGATGAAGATGGCCTGCGGGCACAGGCGGAAGGCGGTAATCAAGGGCATGGCGGAATGCACGCCGAAGGCGCGGGCCTCGTAGGAGGCGGCGGCAACCACCCCTCTCCGCTCCGGTCTGCCCCCCACCACCACCGGTTTGCCCCTGAGTTCCGGGTCCAGCACCTGCTCTACGGCGACGAAGAATGCGTCCAGGTCTATGTGCATGATGCGCCGGGAGGACTTTTCTGACATCGGTCACACTCTCACTATCCTGACCGCCTTCAGCGGGCAAGCGCGGGCGCAATCGCCGCAGCCCCGGCAGGTGGAGGGATGAAACATGGGCGTGCTGCCCGGCGATTCCTGCTTGACGAGCTTACGCGGGCAGGCCGCGGCTGCCCGGCAGGCGCCATCGCACTTCTCCGGCCGGCACTCTTTGAAGACAAGCAGCGCCATCTTACCGGGCATCGCCTTTCTCCCCGGCTGTCTCTTCCAGTCTTTCCAGCTCTTCTTCTATCTCTTCCAGTTCCAGCCACATTGACGGCGGCACGGAGTGCTTCGGCCAGCGCGCTTTAAGGTCGGCCAGCCTGGCCTCCAGTTCTCTTTTCCGTTCCTGGATTGACATGCGGTTCCCTTGTTCCCTGGCCACCAGTGCCTTGACCCGGCTTTCGAATACGCTTCTTGGCAGCAAAACGCGGCGCTGGCATTTAAGGCACCTGATGCCGATGTCCGCCCCCAGCCGCACCACCCGCCATTCGTAGCTGCCGCAGGGGTGCTGTTTCTTGAGACGGACAGTATCTCCAGGCTTTATGTCCAGGGGCATGGTTCTGACTCCGCAGCAAGCTACTGGGCGGACGCTACCAGCTCGCGGTTAATATGGTCGCGCAGGTCGCTGGCGGCTTGGCGGGCGGCCCGGGTAAAGTCTTTATCCCGCGACGCGTAGATTATCTGGCGAGAGGAGTTGATAATGGTCCTCTCGCCGCCGGCGTCAACGCCGTATTGCACCGTCAACGCCAGGTCTCCGCCCTGCGCCCCGACACCCGGTACCAGCAGGGGCATTTCAGGATAGCGTTGCCTGATGGTTTTCAGTTCCGCCGGGCAGGTAGCCCCGACCACCAGTCCGATGTTATCGTGAGTGTTCCACTGGCTCGCCCTGGCGGCGACCACCTCGAACAGAGGGCGGTGGCCGTTAGTGGCCACGCTGAGGGACTGAAAATCCCTGGCCCCTGCGTTTGAAGTGCGACAGAGAACGAACACGCCGTGCTCCCGGTACCGGAGGAAAGGCTCCACGGAATCGAAGCCCAGGTAGGGGTTCACCGTGGTGGCGTCGAAGCCGAAGTAGTCGAATATGGCGCCGGCGTAGGCCCTGGCCGTGTTGCCGATATCGCCCCTTTTGGCATCACCGATGGCCAGCACTCCGTCCGGTATATGTGCGCGGCTGCGTTTCAAAACGCTCAGCCCCTCTTCCCCCAGCGCCTCGTAGAAGGCGAAGTTGAGCTTGTAGGCACAGGCCAGGTCCGCCGTGGCGTCTATGATAGCCCGGTTGAACTCCAGAACGCTGACCCCCGGCGGCATGCGCTCCGGGTCAGGGTCCAGCCCGATGCAGAGCAGGCTGCTGTTTTTGCGGACGGCTGCAATCAGCCGTGAGGTAAAATTCACCTCGTCCTCCGTGAAAAGCCCTGCCGGCGGCTACCGGGTGATCTCGGAGTGGGCGTTCTGGGCCTCCGCGGGCAGCATCTGGCCCAGGATTTTCTGGAGGGCCATGGTGTGGCTGCACAGTCCCCACCTGGAGAAAAAGGGGCAGGTGCAGTGCCATCTGCCGTCCCTGAAGCCCGTGTCATAGTTATCGTTCTCGCCGCGGAATTTGACGGCGAACTCGTGGAAGGTAATCCGGTCCGGTTCCTGGGCGTAGCGATTCGCCTTCTCGATTTTGCCGATCAGACTGGACTGCATCATTCTCCCTCCTTAACGTAAGAAGCACTGGCCTATTTCAGCACAGTGCTCTCCGCAAATGATGGTGCGCTGTCCCGGCTCAACCCCATATCCACGCTTCCCGCACGGTGTTCATCATTTTAATTCTATCCCTTTTTCGGTGATAAGTCTAGGCAGGCCGCGGGTGAAGTATCCTTTCCCCGGGGTTTAATGCTGCATACCAGTTGCCCATCCACGTTCATTACGCTAAAATATAGTAGCAAGAAATCAGCGAGGTGAACCAAGGTGCCTACCTACGTCTACGAATGCTGCGATTGCAGTTGCCGCTTTGAGAGACGGCAGAGCTTTCATGAGGAGCCAGTGGCGGAATGTCCCGAATGCCAGGGCAAGGCCC
>CAZZAU010000002.1:15477-19675 GCA_964652725.1 uncultured Dehalococcoidaceae bacterium
CGCCGCATCATCCACTCCATACCGGTGATTTTCAAAGGCAGCGGTTTCTATATCACCGACAGCCGGAAAGAGTCCGGCTTCGGCGACGGTGACAGTCACGGTGATGGTAAAGGAGAGTTAGCCGGGACGGAAAAAGGCAAGTAGGGTGAAGGCGCTCCTGCAGAGGGTGACCCGGGCTTCGGTGCGGGTTTCCGGGGAAGAGGTGGGCAGCATAGGGAAGGGACTGGTGGTTCTGCTGGGAGTGGCCGCGGGGGACACCGAGAAAGATGCGCAGTACCTGGCCCAGAAAACGGCCAACCTGCGCATTTTTGCTGATTGGGAGGGCAAGTTCAACCTCTCCGCCCTCGATGCCAGTGCCGGACTGCTGGTGGTGAGCCAGTTTACCCTTCTGGCCGATACGCGCAAAGGGCGCCGGCCCAGCTTTATTGATGCCGCCTCGCCGGATGAGGCCAGCAGACTGTTCAGGTATTTTGTGGAGCAGGTGCGGGCACTGGGGCTACGGGTGGAGACGGGCCGCTTTCAGGCCTATATGCAGGTGGAAATTCACAATGACGGTCCGGTGACAGTTTTGCTGGACAGCGCCGATAGACAATAATAATCGCAAATATTTTTATTTGCAACCTCTTGCAATAAGCTGGAAATAGTGTTATGCTGGTTCCGTTGTGGTCAATATGAAAGAGAGCGCTGATATAGGCCGCCGGCTGAGTGAGCAGGGTTATCGCCTTACCCCGCAGCGTATGCTGGTGCTCTCCGCGATCGAGAGTACCGACCACCACATCAGCGCCGAGGAGATTTATGCCCAGGTGGCGGCCAAATACCCGCATGTAAACATCTCTACCGTGTACCGCACCCTGGAGCTGCTAAACCGGCTGGGGCTGGTTACGGAGACGGATATGGGTGGAGGCAGGGTGAGGTACCATCCTGCGGGCAAAGGGCACCATCATCATCTGGTTTGCCAGGAATGTGGTCGGGTGATTGACCTGGATGAAGTGGTGCTGAGTCAATTGAAGAGCATCATCAAGAAAGAGTACAACTTTACCGCCGATATGCGGCACCTGGCCTTTTTTGGTCGCTGCGCGGGCTGCAACGGCTAAATTTTTTTTGGGCTGTTAATGCAATAAGTTGCAAGTGCATAGAAATGCTGATAAAGGAGATGTGGCATTGAAAGGGAACACCCTTATTCTGTTAGTTATCTCGGGCACCATTCTTGCTCTCGTCTTGTTTCTGGGCGCCTGTGTCGGCGAGAGCCCTGCCGACCTGAAGGTGGTTACCACCACGTCGTTGCTCACGGAAATGGTTGAACGGGTGGGTGGCGACCGGGTGGAGGTGGTCAACATCATCCCTCCTACGCAGCACCCCGGAGATTTTGACGCCACCCCCGGCGATATCCAGCTTCTTGCGGAGGCTGACCTCTTTCTGGTGCACGGCTGGCCGGGTGAGACCTTTGTTCCCGGCCTTGTTGCCTCGGCCGGTAATCCCGGTCTCACTGTGGTTACCATCGATGTCCAGGGCAACTGGATGACCCCGCCGGTGCAGCGGGCCGCCGTTGCCAGGGTAGCTGAAGCCTTGGGACAGGTGGACAACCGGAACAGCTCTGCCTATCTTGAAGCCGCAGCGGATTACCAGGAGATGGCCAGCGCCAAAGAAGCCGAGATAAGGGCCAGGCTGGCGGAAGCGGATGTTTCCCGGGTCAATGTGGTGGGGGCTTTCTGGCAGGCGGGCTTCCTGCAGTGGGCCGGTCTTAACGTCATCGCCACCTACGGTGACCCCGATTCCCTCACCCCGCAAAAGGTCAAGGAGCTGGTGGATCAGGGAAGAGAGGCCGGGGTAACGCTGGTTGTGGATAATTTGCACAGCGGGAAGGATGCCGGTAAGGCCATCGCCGCCGACCTCGGTGCCGAAAGAGTTATACTCTCCAACTTCCCCGGCGCCTTCACAGGTACCGAGACCTGGGAGAAGGCCATCGATTATAATGTAACGCTGTTGCTGGACGCCATAGCGGAATAAGGCTGGGAAAATGAGCGAAACGGTAATAGACATTAAAAATGCCGTGGTGTCTTACCGGGAGGACGTGGCCCTGTGCGGCGTCTCTCTCAAAATGGCGTCTGGGGAGTTTGTGGGCATCATTGGCCCCAACGGCGCTGGCAAGACCACCCTGCTCACGGTGGTGAACGGGATGGGTCGGCTGCTGCGTGGCCGGGTAGAGGTGCTGGGACATCAACCCGGGACGGGCAACGGACATGCCCTGCGCCGGAAGGTGGGCTATGTGGCCCAGGTGCAGACCATTGACCCCCGCATGCCTATGAACGTGCGTGAGGTGGTGATGATAGGGCGCTACGGCCTGATGGGGCTCTGGCGGAGGGCGGGTAAGCGCGACTGGCAGCTGGTCGACGAGGCGATAGAGCTGGTGGGGATGGGACGCCTGGCCCGGCGGCCCATTGGGCACCTGTCCGGCGGCGAGCAGCAGCGGGTGGCCATCGCCCGCTGCCTGGCGCAGGAGCCGGAAATTTTTCTCCTGGATGAACCCACCGCTTCCCTTGACTGGAAGGCGCAGGCTGATATTCTGGAGCTGGTGAAAATGGTGCATAAAGCCCGGAACCTGACTACTCTGTTCGTCACCCATGACCTGAGCTGCCTGCCCACAGCCTGCGACCGCGTTGTCCTGATGAAAGAGGGCAAAATCTGGGCGGAGGGCCCGCCGGCCGAGCTGCTCACCGACGGAAATCTGAGCCGGCTCTACGATATGTCCATCGGCGAAGTAAAGAAGAGGCGGGGAGAGCGCATCCCGGCCTGAGGCGATAATGGACCTGTCCATATTCGGCTACCAGTTTATGCAGAACGCCATCCTCTCTGCCTTCCTGGGCGGGGTGGCCTGCGCCACTATAGGCGTTTTCGTGGTGCTGATGCATATGCCATTCATCGGGGTATGCATGTCCCATGCCGCCTTTGCCGGCGCCCTGCTCGGCCTCTGGCTGGGGTTCAATCCGCTGGTGGGCGCCTTCGCCTTCAGCCTGCTGGCGGCGGCCATCGTGGGCCCCCTGGCCGACCGCGGTGAGCTGAGCCCGGAGACATCGGTGGGGGTCATCTTTTCCCTCATGCTCGGCCTGGCCTTTCTCTTTATGGGGCTGATGCCGGGCACCAAATCGGGGGCCCTGGAACTGCTGTGGGGCAGCATCTTGACCAATACGAGAGGGGACGTCCTTTTTCTGGGCGCCGTAGCATTCGTGGTGGTGGCGCTGGTCGTGGTATTCTACAAGGAGATACAGGCTACCGTTTTCCACCGGGAGATGGCCACCTCGGTGGGCATTCCGGCCACCATCGTCCTTTACGGCATTCTGTTCCTGACCGGGGCCACCATTTCGGCTACCCTGCGCTCCATCGGCGGTATCCTCATATTCAGCCTCATCCTGAACCCGGCGGCCGCTGCCTATCAGTTGACCTATAGCATGAGGCGGATGTTCCTGCTTTCCGCCGGCTTCGGGGTGCTTTCCGGCTGGGCGGGGTTGCTTTTCTCCTACCTGTTCAACATCCCCAGCGGGGCCACTATTGTGGTGACCTCTTCGGCGATATTTCTGGCCGCTGCGGTGTTTTCACCCAAGCGCAGGGTCAAGGGCTGGCAGATGAAACCACTCCCCGGAGGTGAAGCATGATAAGAACCTACTTCAATACCAAAGCCCCGGTTTGGGATGCCACTGTGGCGGAAAGGGACGAGGTCAAGCTGCGGAATATGGCGCAACGGCTCGTCCTGGAGCCGGGAGCAGCCGTCCTGGACGTGGGTACTGGTACCGGCGTCTTCCTGCCGTTTATTCTGGATAGGATGGAGAGCAGCGGCAGCCTGGTGGCGCTGGACATCGCCGAGGAGATGCTGAAACAGGCCCGCACCAAGAACATCCGCGGCGTGGCCGCTTATCTCAATGCCGATGTTACGGACCTGCCCCTGACGGACGGAACTTTTAACGCCGTGGTCTGCTATTCCAGCTTTCCCCATTTTCAGGATAGAATGGCGGCCCTGGCGGAGGTGTACCGGGTGCTAAAAAGGGGCGGTTACCTGTTCATCTGCCATACTTCCAGCCGGGAGCATATCAACGGTATCCATTGCAGCATACCGGAGGTCTGCCGTGACACCCTACCTGATATGGAAGAGATGTGGGCACTGCTGGCGGAAGCCGGTTTCACCGATATTCATCTCGACGATAAC
>CAZZAU010000002.1:19685-23716 GCA_964652725.1 uncultured Dehalococcoidaceae bacterium
TATTTCTGCTCCGGCCGGAAGCCTTTATAGCTCAGGGAAGCAGGAATGCCGCGGGGTCGAACTCGAGGCTGATATCCAGGGCCTTGACCGAATGGGTAAGCGCGCCGATGGATATAAGGTCCACACCGGCCATAGCCGCCTGACGGACGGTTTCCAGGGTAATCCCGCCCGAAGCCTCGAACTTGACTTTGCCTGATAGCAGCGCCACCGCCCGCCCCATCTCTTGCGGGTCCATGTTGTCCAGCAGTATCATGTCGGCTCCGGCTGCGGCGGCCTCTTCAGCTTCCTGGACGGAGGTAACCTCGACCTCCAGCATCATACCTTGCGGAGCTTTCTGTCTGGCTTGCGCCACGATGTCTTTCAGGCCCAGGCCGGTGGCGCGCAGCGCCGCGAGGTGATTGTCTTTTATCAGGATGCCGTCGCCCAGATGCAGCCGGTGGTTCCTGCCGCCTCCCATTTTCACCGCGTACTTCTCCAGCAGCCTGAGGCCGGGGGTGGTCTTGCGGGTATCGGCGATTTCAGCTTTGCATCCTTTAGCTCTGGCGGCGTACTCGGCCGTGCGTGTGGCGATGCCGCTGAGCCGCTGCAAAAAGTTGAGCGCCGTCCGCTCTGCTTTGAGTATGCTGATTGCCCGGCCGGAGACGGTGGCCAGCACATCGCCGGGTGCGATTGTGGCGCCGTCCTTGATAAGTACTTCGAACCGAAGCGAGGGGTCAACCTTGAGAAAGACTCTCTGCGTTATTTCCGTCCCTGCCGATATGCCCCTTTCCCCCGCGGAGATGGAAGCTCTGCCGCGCAGTTCCGGCGGAATGAGAATCTCGCTGGTAACGTCTCCCTGCCCCAGATCTTCGGAAAGTGCCAGGTCGATGGCTCTTTCGATTTGCTCTTCCGGCGTCAGTTTTTCTACCATTCCCATATCCAGGTTGTTCAGCCGCAGGTGAAAACTATGTGTTTCTGCCACTGCGGGGACGCCTCCGGAAAATCAGAGCGAAAATGTGCTCCCCGGCTCTCTTCCCGCAGCAGGGCAGCCTCGGCCAGGAGCCGGCCGGTAAGTGCCAGGTTCTGCAGCTCGTGGGAGGGGCGGTCCGTGGGTGGGGGCAGGATACCCTGCCAGGCGGCCAGGGTGTCCGCCGCTTCGGTGAGGCCCGTGCGGTGACGGATGATGCCGGCTTTGTCCCAGAGCAGCCCCTGCAGGGCGGCAAGACCGGCCGGAGGCACCCTTCTGCCGGCCTTACGCTCCGCCAGAGTACAGCGTACTTCGGCGCGGGCTGTGGTGGCGGGGGCTTCCGGCGCATGCCCGGCCGACTTCTCCATAATCCGCTTGCTGAAAACCACCACTTCCAGCAGCGAGTTTGAAGCCAGGCGGTTGGCCCCGTGCACTCCGGTGCAGGCTGTCTCTCCGGTGGCGTACAGCCCCGAAATGCTGGTCTCTCCCCAGACGCTGGTCTTGATGCCTCCCATCATATAGTGGGCTGCCGGCGCCACCGGGACCCACTCGCTGGTGACGTCCAGGCCGTGGTCCATGCAGAAACGGTAGATATGAGGAAAGCGGGTGGTTATCATGTAGGGGGCGAGGTGGGTTAAATCCATAAAGACTTTGTCCGCCTGTGTTTTCTGCATCTCGTACATTATGCTGCGGGCCACCACGTCTCTGGGGGCCAGCTCCGCCTGGGGAGCGTAGTCCAGCATGAACCTGTGGCCGTGGACATTGCGCAGGATGCCTCCCTCTCCCCTCACCGCCTCCGAGATGAGGAAGGGCGTCACTCCGGGCAGGTGCAGGGCGGTGGGGTGGAACTGGAAGAACTCCATATCCTTGATTTCGGCTCCCGCCCTGAAGGCCAGGGCCACGCCATCACCGGTGGCGATGTCCGAGTTCGTGTTGAAACGGTAGAGCTGCCCCGCCCCGCCAGTGGCCAGGATAAGGTGCCGGCACTCCAGAAGCTCTGCCGAGCCGGTACGGCAATCGATGACCCTGATGCCTGTTACCTTGCCGCGCTCCACCTGGATATCCGTGGCCTGGCTGTCCTCCAGCACCTGAATTCTGGCGGCACGCACCTGCCTGCTCAGGGTGACCTCGATGTGCTCGCCGGTGGCATCGCCCCCGGCGTGGAGAATACGGGGTACGCTGTGCGCCGCCTCCAGGGTAAGGGCTATCTCGCCGTTCAGGGTGTCAAAGGGTACGCCGAGCTCGACTAGCTCGGCGATGCGTGCCGGCGCCTCGGCGGTCAGGATGCGCACCGCGTTCTCATCGCAAAGGCTGGCGCCGGCGGCGATGGTATCCTTGAAGTGGATTTCCGGAGAATCATTTCTACCGATGGCGGCGGCAATGCCCCCCTGGGCGTAGCGGGTGTTGCAGTCTTCAATGCTGCCCTTGGTGATGACCAGCACGCTGCCTCGCTGTTTGGCCAGCAAAGCAGTATACAAGCCAGCGATGCCGCTGCCCACGATGATATAGTCGTAGCGTGTCATTATGCTACTGTTCGGCGCGTTTGCCGGCGACACTGCTGCGGGCGACGCGCAGGGTCGCTCCGGACTCTACTTTGAGCACTATGCTCTCATCGCTCAGGCTTTCCACCACTCCGTAGATGCCGCCTGTGGTTATCACCTTGTCGCCGCGCTTGAGCTCCTGCATCAGCTCCTGGTGCCGTTTCTGCTGGCGGCGCTGCGGCCTGATAATCAGGAAGTAGAAGACGCCGAACAACAGCGCGACGAAGATAATTATCGTCCAGTCAAAGCCTCCCTCACCACCCTCCGGCGGCGGCACACAGCCGGCGAGAAAGGCGAGAGCGCCAGCCAGCAGCCCGGTCAGTAAAACCCGATTTATCATTGTGCCTCCTTATTCTCCTTCTCTTTACCTATTGTACCCTGAAGCGACCAGGGGCTCGTCTTTTCGATTATTATATTTACCAGCCGGCCGCGGTGGTTACCGGCATCTGTGAAGAACACTATCCTGTCCGTGCGGGTGCGCCCCTGCCATTTGCCTTTGACTCTGTTCTCCACCAGCACCTCCACCATCTCGCCCAGTAGCCGCGCGTTGATTGCGGCCGCCACTTGCTCCTGGAGGTCTTCGATGGCGGCCAGGCGCTCTTTTTTCACTTCTGGTGGAACATCGTCCTTGAGTTCCCGGGCGGCGAGAGTGCCCGGCCGGGGGGAGTAGGCCGCCACGTGCACGGAGTCGAACTGGAGGGTGGCGAGCAGGTCATAGGTTTCCCGGAACCGGGCGTCCGTCTCCGAGGGGAAGCCGACGATTATGTCCGTGCTCAGGGCCACGCCGGGGACCTGTTCTCGTATTTCCCGCACCAGCTCCCGGTACTGCGCCGCCGTGTAGCCGCGCCGCATCAGCTTGAGAATAGCGTCGCTGCCCGACTGCACCGGGAGGCTGATATGCTCGCACACCTTTCCCAGAGAGGCTACCGCCTCGATGAGTTTGCGGCTCATATCCTTGGGGTGATTGGTCAGGAACCGGATGCGGGCCAGACCTTCGATGGCATTGATTTCGCTCAGAAGGTCGGCCAGGTCAGGTTTATCCGGAAGGTCGTGCCCGTAGGAGTCCACGTTCTGTCCCAGCAGGATGACCTCCTTCGTCCCCCGCCGCGCCAGCTCCCTGACCTCGCAGACTATGTCTTCCACCGGGCGGCTGCGCTCTCTGCCACGCCGGTAGGGCACGATGCAATAGGTACAGAAGTTATCGCAGCCCTGGATGATGGGCACGTAGGTGGTGGGGGAAGGGTTCCGGGGTAGGGGTACCCGCTCTGTTTCGGGCAGCCAGGGCAGGCGCTCGCCGGGTTTGAAGAAGTGGTCCACATGGGAGAAAGCATCCTCAAGGGGCTGGAGGTTTGAGTTGACCAGGCAACCGGTGACGGCCAGCGTAACCTCCGGCCGGCGATTTTTCAGCGCCCGCAGTGTCTTAAGCTTGTTGATGACCTTACTCTCGGCGCTCTGGCGCACCACGCAGCTATTGAGCACGATGATATCAGCTTCCTCGGCGGTAGCTGCGGCCCGGTATCCCAGTTGCTCAAAGAAGCTGCTGA
>CAZZAU010000003.1:0-18654 GCA_964652725.1 uncultured Dehalococcoidaceae bacterium
CTGCCGCAGGAAAACCGGCCTATCTGCTGGCCTGGACAACCACTCCGTGGACGCTGCCAGGGAACACCGCCCTGGCGGTTTCGGCCGGGGCTGAATACGTGGCCGTGGAGACCGACGAGGGCTTTCTGTTGCTGGCTTCCGCCCTGCTGCTCCCCGCCGGCCTGGTTGGCGCCCCGGTGGTGGCTAAAATGGAGGGGAGAGAACTGGTGGGTCTGCGCTACGAGCCGCTGCTGAACCCGCACGACTTCGGCATCGAGCGCCAGCGCTTCGTCAGGGTGCGCAATGAGGCCACCGGAACGGAACACGTGGAGCTGCAGAAACAGGAGCCTGACCCCGCCCTGACCTATCGGGTTATCGCCACGGACTTCGTGTCCCTGGAGGACGGCACCGGCATCGTGCATATGGCGCCTACCTATGGCGAAGTGGACTACCAGGCCGGAGAGGAGCAGGGGCTGGACTTCGTGCACACCGTGGATCTGCAGGGCAAAGTGACCGGGAGCTACTCCTTTGCCGGGAAGTTCGTCAAAGAAGCGGACCCGGTTATCCTGGAGGAGCTGAAAAAGAAGGGGCTGCTGTTCCGCGCCGAGACCATCCGCCATACCTACCCCTTCTGCTGGCGCTGCGAAGCCCCGTTGCTGTATTACGCCAAGCAGACCTGGTACATCAGGACCACGGCGGTCAAAGACCGGCTGGTGGCGGGCAACAATCAGATAAACTGGTACCCGGAGCACATTAAGTATGGCCGCTTCGGTGATTGGCTGGAGAACAACGTGGACTGGGCGTTCTCCCGCGAGCGGTACTGGGGCACCCCTCTGCCGGTGTGGCGTTGCGATGCCTGCCAGCGGATGGAATGCGTGGGGGGAGTGGACGAGCTGAGGAGCAAACCGGGCTTTGCCGGACTGCCGGAGCCGCTGGACCTGCACCGTCCCTACGTGGATGAGGCCACCTTTGCCTGCCCGCAGTGCGGCGGCATGATGCGGCGGACGCCCGAGGTTATCGATTGCTGGTTCGATTCCGGGGCGATGCCCGTGGCCCAGGTGCACTATCCGTTCAAGAACCAGACTCTGCTGGAGGACGGGCGTTTTCCGGCCGACTATATCTGTGAGGCGGTGGACCAGACCCGGGGCTGGTTTTACAGCCTGCACGCCATCTCCACCCTTCTCTTTGACCGTCCCTGCTTTCTCAACGTCATCTGCCTGGGCCACATTCTGGATGCCCGGGGCGAGAAGATGAGCAAAGCCAAAGGAAACGTTATAGAGCCGAACGCGGTGATAAACAAGTATGGCGCTGATGCCGTGCGCTGGTCCTTCTTCACCTCCACGGCACCGGGCAACGTGCGCCGCTTCAGCGCCGATATGGTGGCGGATGTGACCAGGCGTTTCCTGCTCACCCTGTGGAACGTGTATTCGTTCTTTGTGAACTACGCCAACATCGACCGTTTTGACCCGGCAGCGCAGGGCGCGGCGTCCCACTCCGAACTTGACCGCTGGGTCATCTCCGAGCTCAACCAGCTCGTCGCCGATGTTGACCAGGGGCTGGAGTCTTATGACCCTACCGGAGCGGGGAGGAAGATAGAGGGCTTTGTGGACGACCTGTCCAACTGGTACGTGCGGCGCAGCCGGCGGCGTTTCTGGAAGAGCGAGAGCGATGCCGATAAACTGGCGGCCTACACCACCCTGTACCATTGCCTGGTGACCCTCTCGAAGGTGCTGGCCCCGTTTATGCCGTTTATTGCCGAGGAGATGTACCGGAACCTGGTCTGCTCGGCCTATCCTGACGCGCCGGAGAGCGTGCACCTGGCTGACTTTCCGGCTGCCGACCCCGCGAAGATAGACAGACACCTGGCGGCAGACGTCCGGTTGCTGATGCGGATTGCCAGCCTGGGGCGGGCGGCCCGCAGCGAGGCCGCCATCAAGGTGCGCCAGCCACTGGCCAGAATCCTGGTCAAAATCCCCGCGGAGCGGCAGAAAAGGGCGCTCCGGCATATGGCCTCGCAGGTGCTGGAAGAGGTCAACGTCAAGGGGCTTGAAGTGGTCGACGAGTTGCCGGTGGGGAAACATAAGGACTGGCCGCTGGTGTCCGAGGGCGACCTGATGGTGATGCTGGATACGGATGTGACGCCGGAACTAGCTGCGGAAGGGATGGCGCGGGAGATAGTGCGCCGTTTACAGATGATGCGCCGCTCCGCCGGCTTCGAGATTACGGACCACATCATCACCCACTATCAGGGCGATGATTACGTCCGGCAGGTGATGGCCGAGTTCGCCGGCTATATCACGCAGGAAACTTTGACGGAGCGGCTGGTGGAGGGGGCTCCGGCTGGCGCGGCACATCACGAGGAATACAGGCTGGACGGTCACCCGCTCACGCTGGGCGTTTCAAAGCTGACTTAGGGCGGCGGGCTCTCGGCGAGGGTCACCGTGGTGGTGCTCTGGCTGCTGCCGCGCCAGTAGGTGACTTCCACCGTCTCCCCGATGCGGGCAATATGAATCTGCCGGATGAGCTGCTCGGTGGTGGTTATTTCCTCTCCCGCAAAGCCGGTAATCACGTCCCCGGCCTGAAGGCCGGCTTCGGCCGCAGGGCTGTTCTGTACCACCTGCGTTATCAGCACGCCTTCTTCCACGGCCAGGTCATAGCGCAGGACGGCGAACTGGTCTACCGTGTACAGCACCACCCCCATCCAGGGGCGCACCACGTAGCCGTTGGTCACCAGCTCTTCGATAATAGGGATCGCGGTATCCGTGCTGATGGCATATCCCATCCCCTCCACGCCCACGGTGGCGATTTTGGCGCTGGTGATGCCGATGACCTCCCCCGCAAGGTTGACCAGCGGCCCGCCGCTGTTGCCCGGGTTGATGGCGGCGGTGGTCTCGATAAGGTCGAAAAGGGTCTGGCCCTGGGCCACAGGAATAGAGACCTCCTGGCGGCTGACAATGCCCTCCGTGGCTCTTATTCCCTGTCCCAGCGCGTTGCCGATGGCCATAACCCAGTCTCCTACCCTGAGCTGGGAGGAATCACCGATTTTGACTTCCGGCAGGCCTTGCGCATCGATTTTCAGTATCGCCAGGTCGTTGAGGTTGTCCGTGAACACGCTGCCGGTATCCACGGAGTAGGTGGAGCCGTCTTCCGTGGTGACCGTGATGCTGCTGGCGCCTTCCACCACGTGGTTGTTGGTCACGATGATGCCGTTCCCGGACAGTATCCAGCCTGACCCCGCCCCCTGTTGCGTGAAAGGCCGGTTAAAAAAGTCGAAGGTGACCGTCTCCGTATTGATGGCTACTACAGAAGGTCTGACCGCGGCGACAACGTCAGCGAGGTTGGGCAGTGGCGCGGTCTGGCTGGAGGCGGGTGGCGGCGGCGTCCAGTTGGGGTCTATCGGCTGCGGTGGCTCCGCGGGGGAGGGCGTGGGTGCCGGTGCCGGGGTGGGAGAAGGTGTGGGGCCCAGCTCGAAGGGAATGGCGCAGCCGGCAGTCAGGAGCAGGATAAGCGCCAGCACCAGTGGCATCAGCAATCTAGAGGGAAAGCGGTTCATATGTAGATTCTAGCACCTGGCGGGGCGGGGAGGCAATAGTTAATAGTTAAAGGTTAATAGCCCACAGGCATTCACACAGCAAAGAAAAGGGGGACCGGCACCGCCGGCCCCCCTGTAGCTGTTTGCGGTCTTTGCGCTGCCCCTATATATCCTCGGGCACCTGGGGAAGCGAGGCCAGGGCTTCCTTCATCTTCTCTTCCGGGAACTCATAGTCCTGGAGCCTGCCGGTGAGGTACTCATCGAAGGCAGCCAGGTCGAAGTGGCCGTGCCCGCTCAGCGCCAGCAGGATGGTCTTGGCCTCGCCGGACTCCCTGCACTTGACCGCCTCGTCGATGGTGGTCTCGATGGCGTGGGAGGGTTCAGGGGCGGGGATGATGCCCTCGGTGCGGGCAAATTCCAACCCGGCTTTGAAAACGGGCACCTGGTATTCCGCTCTGGCCTCCACATAGCCCAGGTTGTAAAGATGGCAGATGATGGGCGCCATGCCGTGGTAGCGCAGGCCGCCGGCGTGGACGGGGGGCGGCATGAAGTTATGCCCCAGGGTGTGCATCTTGAGTATGGGCGCCATGCCGGCTACATCGCCGAAGTCCCAGGTATAGGGGCCTCTGGTCAGGGTGGGGCAGGCCTGGGGCTCCACACAGATGATGCGGAGGTCCGGTTTTTTGCCGCTGAGTTTGTCCCTGACCCAGGGCAGGAACGTCCCGGCGAAGTTGGAGCCGCCGCCGATGCAGCCGATAACCAGGTCCGGGTAGAAGCCGGCCATCTCCATCTGCAGGCGGGATTCCTCGCCGATGATGGTCTGATGGAGCAGGACGTGGTTGGCCACGCTGCCGATGGAGTACCGGGTATCATCGCGCTTGAAGGCGTCTTCAATGGCCTCGCTGATGGCGATGCCCAGGCTGCCCGAGGACTCGGGGTTTTCCTCCATTATCTTGCGGCCGACTTCTGTGTCCGGGCTGGGGCTGGGTACCACCTGGGCTCCCCATGTCTCCATCAGGATGCGCCGGTAGGGCTTTTGATAGTAGCTGACCTTGACCATATATACCTTCAGCTCCAGGCCGAAGAAGCGGCAACCTAGGGAAAGCGCGCTGCCCCATTGCCCGGCACCTGTTTCCGTGGCCAGGCGCTTGACGCCCTCTTTCTTGTTGTAGTAGGCCTGTGCCACAGCGGTGTTCAGTTTGTGGCTTCCCGCCTGGCTGGTGCCCTCATACTTGTAGAAGATTTTGGCGGGCGTGTCCAGGGCCTTCTCCAGCCGCAGGGCGCGGTGCAGATGGGTGGGCCTCCAGGTATGGTAAGCGGCCTGCACTTCCTCCGGAATTTCGATGAAGCGCTCCTGGCTGAACTCCTGGTCGTTTACCGCCTCCGGGAAAAGGGGCGGTGGCAGGCGCGTGGGCTCCTTGGTGCCGGGGTGGCGTTCTGGTGGCAGGGGCTGGGGGAGGTCAGGCAGGACATTGTACCATCTGGTAGGCATATCCTTTTCGTCGAGCATGAACTTGGTTCTTTCCATTTCTCTCCTTCCTTACTGTCCGGGGATTCCGGACCGGTTTTGCCGTCACGGGCGCAAAGCGCCCGGGCTGGTCAGGGCCTATCCAAACAAAGAGCCCCCGCCCTGAAGGGGCGGGGGCTGCCGCGGTGCCACCCTTCTTGGTCTCCGGTGGTAGAGAAGCAGGAGACCGCCTCGTTACAGGTACAGCCTTTTTTGCGGGCCAGTACCCAGGGACCTGATAACGCTTCCCCTGCGTCAGGGCCTACTTTTCTGCCTGCGGGCAGTGTTCAGCCTGCGGCTCCCAAGTCCATCCGGCTCCCGCGCTGGCACCGGCTTCCACCTTGCCCGGCTCTCTGTGGCCCCGCTGTTGAGCTTACTAGTCTTGTTCGCAGCCTTTGCTTATTTCTGGCAGTTTAGCAACCCGCTGTCCTTTTGTCAATAGGAGATAGCGCGGCACCGCGCCGCCGGGAAATACCACTGGCGAGATTGCTTATCAATCTGAGGTTGTTTGCCAATCCCTCTGCGTTTACTTTACGAATCCCCCTTGTATTTCCCCTTTGCGAAAGGGAGACCGAGAAGGATTTTACAACCGAACTTGTTAAAGAAGTCTCGCCCCTCTGGAACCCCGTTTCCGGGCACTCTTCGGCCGCTATTGCCGCCAGCAGCACGGTTATGCTATACTGTGTACGACCATCCAAGTTCGAGAGAGAGAGGGAGGGGAGATTTGCCGGAGACAACTTCCATAAAGGAGCTTCTGGAATCGGGGGCCCACTTTGGGCACCAGACCGGGCGCTGGCACCCCCGGATGAAAAAATTCATCTTTACCAAGCGCAACGGGATTCATATCATTGACCTGGAAAAGACGGTGACCTTCCTGAGTCAGGCCCGTGATTACGTCAGGCAGGTGGCGGCCGACGGGGGTACTATCCTGTTCGTGGGCACCAAGAAACAGGCCCAGGAGGCAATTGCTGAAGAAGCACAGCGCTGCGGCATGCCTTACGTGAACCAGAGATGGCTGGGGGGAATGCTGACCAACTTCGGCACTATTCAGGCCCGTATCGACCATCTGGTGCGTCTGGAGGACCAGCGGTCCAGGGGGGAGTTCGGCCGCCTGGCCAAGAAAGAAGCCCTGAAGATAGACGAGGAAATAGAGAAGCTAAACAGGCAGATGGGCGGCATCAAGGAAATGACCAGCCTGCCCAGCGCCCTGTTTGTCGTGGATCCCATCAAGGAAAAGATAGCGCTGGCGGAAGCCAAGCGTATGGAGATACCGGTGGTGGCGACGGTGGATACCAACTGCAATCCGGATGACATAGACTATCCAATTCCGGCCAATGATGACGCCATCAGGGCCATCAGGCTGGTGTGCAGCAAGATCGCCGACGCGGTGCTGGAGGGCAAAGCCAGCCTGCAAATGGCGGCGGAAGCCGGTATGGAAGAGAAGATGGTGGAAGCGGAGGCCCTGGAAAGCATGGAGCCGTTCATCTTCACCCCCGAGGAAGAATAGGGAGGCAGATCTTGGAAGTATCGGTGGAACTGATAAAGCAATTGCGAGAGCAATGCGGGGCCGGAATCATGGAGTGCCGGAATGCGCTGCTGGAGACTGAGGGGGACGTGGAAAAGGCCCTCGATGCGTTAAAGGAAAAAGGCCTGTTGAAGGCGGAGAAGAAAGCGGAGCGCGTTACTACCCAGGGGCTGGTGGAGGCCTATGTCCACGGCGGGCGTATCGGCGCTTTGCTGGAGCTGAACTGCGAGAGCGATTTCGTTGCCCGCACCGATGAGTTCAAGGAGCTGGCCCATGAGCTGGCGATGCAGGTGGCCGCAATGGCGCCGAAGTACATCGCCGCCGATGAGATGCCGCCTGAAGATGCCGAGGAGACGGACCCCCACGCCGCCTGCCTGCTCGAGCAGCCGTATATCAGGGACCCGGGCAAACTGGTGCGGGAGCTAATAGTTGAGGTCATCGCCAAAGTGGGGGAAAACATCAGGGTGGGGCGCTTTGCCCGGTTCGAGCTGGGCATCAGAGACTGAGTGGATGGCCCAGGTCAAGTACAAGCGGGTACTGCTCAAGCTCAGCGGCGAGTCTTTCGCCGGCGATGACAGGATGGGTATCGATATCGCCGCTCTCACCAGAGTGGTACAGCAGATAAAGAAGGTGGTGAATATGGGGGTGGAGGTGTGCATCGTGGTGGGGGGAGGCAATTTCTGGCGGGGAAACGAGGCGGAGGCCAAGGGGATGGACCGGGTCACCGCCGACTATGCCGGTATGCTGGCCACGGTGATGAACGCGCTGGTGCTCCAGGATATGCTGGAACGGGAGGGAGTGATGACCCGCACTCAATCCTCCATCGGCATCAATCAGGTTGCCGAGCCCTACATCCGCAGGCGCGCCATCCGGCACCTGGAAAAGGGCAGGGTGGTCATCTTTGCCGGCGGCACCGGCAACCCTTATATGAGCACGGATACCGCAGCTGCTCTCCGTGCCATAGAAGTTGGCGCTGAGGTACTGCTGATGACCAAGAACAAGGTGGACGGGATATACAGCGCCGACCCGCAGAAGGACCCTACGGCGACGAAGTTCGACCGTTTGACCCACCTGGAGGCGCTGAACCTGCGCCTCGAAGTGATGGATGCCACGGCGCTCTCGCTGTGCCTGGAGAACCGCCTGCCCATAGTGGTGTTTGACCTCCAGGCGCCTCACGGTATCGAAAAAGCCATCGCCGGGGAACCTATCGGCACTCTTGTCTCCGGCGGATAGAAAAGCAAGAAATATGGCCACGGACGCGCTGCAGAACATCGAAGGCAAAATGCGGGCCTGTGTCAGCGGGCTGCGCCAGGACCTGTCCACCCTGCGCACCGGCCGGGCGTCACCGGCGCTGGTGGAGCATCTGAAGGTGGACTACGCCGGCGTACCCACCCCGCTCAACCAGATCGCGGGAATCTCCGTGCCGGAGGCGAATCTCATCGTCATTCAGCCCTGGGACAAAGGCAGCGTCCGCAGTATAGAGAAGGCGATTATGACCTCCGACCTGGGCCTCAACCCGTCCAGCGACGGTAATGTAATCAGGATTGCCATTCCGCCTCTCTCCGAGGAAAGGCGCCAGGACCTTATCAAGGTGGTGCGCAAGCGGGTGGAGGAAAGGAAGGTGGTGGTGCGCAACCTGAGGCATGAAGTGGTGAACGAGTTGAGAAATTTGGAGAAAGAAAAGGAAATCTCTCAGGACGAACACAAGCGCGCCCTCGGGCAATTGCAGAAACTAACCGACGCCTTCATCGCCGAGATAGACCAGGCAGGCAAGAGCAAGGAAATGGAGCTCAGAGAGGCGTAGGGCCTTTCCGGAATGATGAAAGCGGACGAACCCGCCGGAAAACGTAACGCCCGTCTTCCTATCCATGTGGCCATCGTGCCGGACGGCAATGGCCGCTGGGCGGAGCAGCGCGGTCTGCCCCGGCTGGCCGGGCACCAGGCCGGGGTGAAAAAGATGCGGGCACTGGTGGAGTACCTTGACGGGAGGGGGGTGAAGTGTGTGACCCTTTACGGTTTCTCCACTGAGAACTGGGGCCGGCCGAGGCCGGAGGTGGAGGGGCTGTTCCGCATACTTGAGGAGAGGATTGACAAGGACGTCCCCAAGCTGCACCGCAAAGGAGTGAAAGTCCGCCACCTGGGGCGGCTCGGTGAGCTGCCCGAGTGGTTGGAGAAGTCCATCAGCCGTGCCGAGGAGATAACCAGGAACAACTCCGGGCTGGTGCTCAGCCTCGCCTTCAACTACGGTGGCCGTGTGGAAATCGTCGATGCCGTGCGCCGCATTATCGCCGAGGGAATCCCATTCGAGGAGATAGACGAAAACCTCTTCAGCAGCTATCTGTACACCGCCGGCCTTCCCGATGTTGACCTGCTCATCCGCACCGGCGATGAGCTCCGTCTCAGCAACTTTCTGCTCTGGCAAACCGCCTACAGTGAATATTACTTCACCCAGGTTCTGTGGCCTGATTTTTCCGAAAAGGACATGGAGAAGGCTCTTATTGCCTACAGCCAGAGAGAACGGCGCTTCGGTGCGCTGTAGAAAGGCATGCTGAGAAAGAGGGTCATAACCTCGATTGTTGGCCTGCTCCTGCTGGTAGCTGCCGTATGGTTCGAAAGGCCGCTGCCCTGGTTCACCGTTTTTGTCGCCGTCTGGGGGCTGGTGGCCCTGTACGAGTTCTACCGTCTGGTGGGAGTCACCGGGCTGGTCTCCCTCGCCGCCTTCGGACTTGTCTGGACGGCGCTGTTCATCGTCAGTCCGCACTCCACCTACCCTTACGCGGTGCCGGTGCTTCTGGCTGCGGGCATAGTGCTATCGCTGGTTTTGCTGGTGCTGCGCCCCGGCGGAGACAAAGCTTTCCTCGGCTGGGCATGGATGATGACAGGCGTTCTGTACGTCGGCTGGCTGCTGAGCTTTTCGGTGGCGCTGCGGCTGGAGGCTGGCCGCAGCTGGACTTTCCTTGCCCTGTTCGCCACCTTCGGCTCTGACACGGCGGCCTTCTTCCTGGGGAGGGCGCTGGGCAGGCGGCCGCTGGCTCCGTCCATCAGTCCGCACAAGACCTGGGAGGGGGCCATCGGGGGGGTGCTGGGAGCGGTGGCCGTCAGCCTGCTGTTTACCCTGCCCTCGCCGCTGCAGCTGCCCTTGCACTACGGGCAGGCGGCGCTGGTGGGCGTCCTGATAAGCGTGTTCGGTCAGTTCGGCGACCTTGCGGAATCGTTGCTGAAGAGGAGCGTGGGCGCTAAAGAGTCGGGCCGGCTCGTTCCCGGGCACGGGGGCTTTCTGGACCGGATGGACAGCGTGGTCTTCGCGGGGGTGGTGGTGTATTTGTATTTCATGTTCACCGCGCTGCGCTAGGTTATTTCGCCTTTCCTGAATAAGGGCAGTGGTTACTATTCTTAGAGGCCTGAGGTGCGGAGATGGCTGACAGAAAAGAGGAGCGCAAAAGGAAAAAAACTCTCAGCGATGTCGGAAGCCAGATGCCAAGCAATCTGAAGTTCGGCCTCATTGTTATGGTGGCCGTCTTCTGGGCAGAGTTCATCCGTTCCCTTCTCACCGCGCTGTTCGACTTCATTGGCGCAGTTGGGCCTGTCGTGGTAGACCTGATCATAGCAGCCACGGTAAGCGTCCTGGCCTATCTGCTGCTCCTGAGCTACCGGAAGCTGCAGTACAGATTGAAGAAGATAAAGGTATAGGACGGGTTCATGGAAAGGCTCGCCTCCGGGGCAAAAAAGCTGGGACTGGAGCTTACCCCGCGGCAGCTTGCGCAGTTCCAGATGTATTATGATGAACTGATAGACTGGAACCGGCGCGTGAACCTCACCGCCATCACCGGCTATGAAGAGGTGCAGGTCAAGCATTTTCTGGATGCACTGACGGTGGTACTGGCCTTGCAGAAGCCGCTGCGGAGGGGGGTCCGGGTCATGGATGTGGGCACCGGGGCGGGCATCCCAGGCATCCCGTTGAAGATAGTCTTTCCGGACATCGGGCTGACGCTGCTGGACGCCACCGCCAAGAAGGCCGCCTTCCTGCGACATCTTGTGCAGCGGTTGTGCCTGGATGGTGTGGACATTGTGGTGGGACGGGCGGAGGAGGTGGCCCATCAGGAGCAATACCGGGAAAAATCCGACCTGGTGCTTTCGCGGGCGGTGGCCCGCCTGCCGGCCCTGGCCGAGCTGACGCTGCCCTTCTGCGCGGTGGGAGGGCGGTTCGTTGCCCAGAAGAAGGGTGAGCTTGAGCCAGAGGTAAGCGAGGCGCAATGCGCCATAGAGCTGCTGGGGGGCAAGCCCGGTGAAATCAAGCGAGTGCCCCTGGCCGAATTCGGCGAGGAGCGTTACCTGGTAATCATAGACAAGGCGGCCGCCACGCCACCGCAGTATCCCCGCCGCCCGGGCATGCCGGAAAAAAGGCCGCTGCGGTGAGGACCGGGCAGTCAGGAAACGGTTTGGCAGGTCTCCGGTTGTCGGTTGCTAAAGGAAAAACACAGTAGTAGAATATGATTGTAACTTTCCGCTTTCGCAAAGTGAGGTGATTAAAATATGGAAACCGGGACCTGGAAAGTAAAGACAGGATTGGCTCAGATGCTCAAGGGCGGCGTGATAATGGACGTAATCAACGCGGAGCACGCCAAGATAGCGGAAGATGCCGGCGCCTGTGCGGTGATGGCGCTGGAGAGGGTGCCAGCCGACATACGCGCCGCCGGCGGCGTGGCCAGAATGGCCGACCCTACCGTTATCGAGGCCATTATGAAGGCGGTCTCCATTCCGGTGATGGCCAAGTGCCGCATCGGGCATTTTGTGGAGGCCCAGGCGCTGGAGGCGCTGGGGGTGGACTACGTTGACGAGTCTGAGGTGCTCACCCCCGCCGATGAGAGCCACCACATCTGGAAGCATGATTTCAAGGTGCCTTTCGTCTGCGGCTGCCGCAATCTGGGAGAGGCCCTGCGGCGTATCGGGGAGGGTGCGGCGATGATAAGGACCAAGGGGGAGGCCGGCACCGGCAACGTGGTGGAGGCGGTGCGGCATATGCGGACGGTGATGGACGGCATAAGGGAGCTGGTCAATACTCCGCAGGAAGAGCTGATGGCCAGAGCCAAGGAGATGGGTGCACCATTCGAGCTGGTGGCGGAGATACACCGGACAGGCAAACTGCCGGTGGTGAACTTTGCCGCCGGCGGCGTGGCCACGCCCGCTGATGCTGCCCTGATGATGCAGCTTGGCGCTGACGGCGTCTTCGTGGGCTCCGGTATCTTCAAATCCTCGAACCCGTCAGCCATGGCACAGGCCATTGTCAAGGCTACCACCCACTACAAAGACGCCAGGATAATCGCCGAGGTCTCGCGGAACCTGGGCGAGGCCATGCCGGGCCTGGAGATAAAGCAGATACCGGAAAAGGAGTTGCTGGCCCCGAGGGGATGGTAATATGAGGATAGGCGTCCTTGCCTCGCAGGGAGCCTTCGCTGAGCATATAGCAAAATTGCAGGAGCTGGGAATCGAAGCAGTGCCTGTCCGCCTGCCCGGGGAACTGGAAGGGCTGAGGGGGCTCATAATTCCCGGCGGCGAGAGCACTACCATCGGCCGGCTCATGCGGGACTACGAGCTTACCGCTAAAATCAGAGAGCTTGCCGGCAAAGGTATGGCGGTGCTGGGCACCTGCGCCGGAATGATTTTGCTGGCCCGGGATAGTTCCGACAGCCGTTTTGAGCCGCTGGGGCTGATGGACATAACCGTCAGGCGAAACGCCTTCGGCCGTCAGCGGGACAGCTTTGAGGCGGAGCTCTCCGTGCCCACGCTGGGGGAGAAGCCTTTCCCGGGGGTTTTCATCCGCGCTCCGCTTATCGAAAGAGTAAACGGGAAAGCGGAGGTACTGGCCACGCTTGCCGGTGGCGCCATTGTAGGGGTGAGGGAAGGCAAGATGCTGGCCCTGGCCTTTCACCCCGAGCTGACCGATGATTTGAGGTTTCACCGTTATTTTGTGGACATCGTTGCCGGGCGCAAATAGTTCCGGCCGGAGGGGTATTTGCAGAAGATAATCACCGACGACCTGGATGCGCTGCTGGACATACTGCCGCCTCACATTCGCCAGCCGCTGCGGCGGCAGGAAGATCTGAGCGAGCTCATCGAGGTAATCCTGGACCTGGGGCGGCCGCCGGAAGCCCGTTTCCCCAGCCGTGAGGTAACCCTCGACCCGAAGGAGATAGATGAGGCGGACCTTGACTACGTGGTCTCGCGCATCGGCAGCTTTGGTGACGATAACCGTGCCGGTATCCCGCGCACCCTGCACCGAATCTCGGCCATCCGCAACCGTAAGGGACGCATCGTGGGGCTTACCTGCCGGGTGGGCCGGGCCGTGTTCGGCACCATCAAGATGATAGAAGACCTGATAGAGTCCGGCAAGAGCGTCATGCTGCTGGGACGGCCGGGGGTGGGCAAGACCACCATGCTGCGGGAGGTAGCCCGGGTGCTGGCCGATGATTTCGACAAGCGGGTCATCATCGTGGACACCTCCAACGAAATCGCCGGCGATGGCGATATTCCCCACCCCGCCATCGGCCACGCCCGCAGAATGCAGGTGGCCACGCCGACCTTGCAACACGCGGTGATGATAGAGGCGGTGGAGAACCATATGCCGGAGGTCATTATCATCGACGAGATGGGCACCGAGCTGGAGGCGCTGGCGGCACGCACCATTGCCGAGCGCGGCGTCCAGCTGGTGGGCACCGCCCACGGCAATACGCTGGAGAACCTGATGATGAACCCCACCCTGGCTGACCTGGTCGGCGGTATCCAATCCGTAACCCTTAGCGACGAGGAAGCGAGGCGGCGGGGCACCCAGAAGTCCATACTGGAACGCCAGTCTCCCCCCACCTTCGATATAGTGGTGGAGATTCAGGAGAGGGACCGGGTGGCCATTCACCCTGACGTGGCGGAGGCTGTGGATTCCATCCTGCGCGGTCAGCCCATCGACACCGAGGTGCGCTGGCTGAACAAGGCCGGTGAGGTCAGGGTGGAAAAACCCTCTGCGGTGAAGCGAGTCAAGGAGAAGAGGGCCACGGACGGACGGAAGCGGGCGTTTCTCTTCGGCGTCAACCGGTCTAGGGTGGAGCAGGCGGCCAGGGAGATGAACCTGGACCTGGACATCGTGGAGAACCTGAGGGAAGCCAGCCTGCTTGTCACCTCCAAGAACTACTACCGGCGCAAGCCGCAAAAAGTAAGGGATGCCGAGGCGATGAACCTGCCCGTATATGTGCTGAAGAGCAGCACTCCGGCCCAGATCAGGCAGATGCTGCACAGCATGCAGCCGGTGCTTGGCGGAGACCAGCAGGGTGCGCTCCGGGTAGCCATGACGGAGGCGGAGAGGGCCGTGGAGCAGGTGATGAGCGGCGATGAGGGAGCGGTGGAGCTGAGTCCGCAGAGCTCCTACATCCGCCGTTTGCAGCATCTTGTTGCGGAACGCAGCGCCCTTTCCTCCCAGAGCACGGGCAAAGAGCCTAACCGGCGGGTCAGGATTTACAAGGGATAGAGCATAGATGTCTCTTTTCATCACCTTCGAAGGTGGGGAGGGGAGCGGGAAAAGCACGCAGGCCCGGGCGCTGCACCGGAGGTTGCTGAAATCGGCCGTTCCGGCGGTGTTGACGCGTGAGCCGGGGGGCACCGCGCTGGGCGAGCGTATCTCCCGGTGGCTGAAGTGGGGTGGGGTTTCCGGCGTGGCACCGGAGGCGGAGCTTATGCTATTCAACGCGTCCCGCGCCCAGCTTATAGCCCAGGTAATAAAGCCCGGACTGGAGGCAGGTAAGGTAGTCATCTGTGACCGGTTTGCGGATTCTACCATCGCCTATCAGGGATACGGGCGGGGGCTGGACCTGGAGCTGGTAAGAATGGTGAACCGGGCCGCCGTGCGGGAGGTGCGGCCGGACCTGACCATACTGATGGACCTGCCTGCAGAAGTGGGAATGGCCCGCAGGCAGGGAAGAAAGCCGGACCGCTTTGAGCTGGAAGACACGGCCTTTCACGGACGGGTCAGGGAAGGCTACCTCAAGCTGACCGGAGAAGAACCGGACCGCTGGCGGGTGCTGGACGCGGCGCAGCCCAAGGCCAGGGTGGCGCTGGCCATCTGGCAGGAGGTGAGCAGGCTGCTCGCTGCCAGGAAATAAAGGGTCGCTGGAGGATTACCAGCCAACGCCGTTATCTCCCGAAATAGAACACCAGCGAGGATGGGATTGCCCGCAAACGCCCTCAGACCATCTCTGGCCGAAGAAAAGGTGCTCCGCGCCCGGGGCTATGAGCTAATCGCCGGGGTGGACGAAGTGGGGCGCGGCTCACTGGCCGGCCCGGTGGTGGCTGCCGCCGCCATAATGCCTCCCTGCCCGCGTGGGCGCTGGGTCTCTGCGGTCAGGGACAGCAAGATGCTCTCCCCGCTGGGGCGCGAGGCGCTTTTTCAGCAAATACAGGGCGCCGCCATTGCGGTGGGCTTCGGGGCGGTCAGCCACCGCCTTATCGATGCAAGGGGAATCGCCAGCGCCAGCCGCCTGGCAATGAAGCTGGCCGTAGGCAGGTTGACGCCGGCCCCTGATTATCTGCTCATTGACTTTTTCCGCCTGCCCGAAGTCGCCGTGCCGCAAAAGGGCGTTGTCGATGGCGACAGCCTGTGCTTCTCCATCGCCTGCGCTTCTATTCTGGCCAAGGTGTTCCGAGACCGGATGATGGCGAGGCTGGACAGGGTTTATGCGGGCTACCGTTTTGCCGAGAACAAGGGGTACTGCACCGGGGAGCATATTGCCTGCCTTTACCGGCTGGGGCCTTCGCCGGTGCACCGCCGCTCCTTCCGGCCGGTGCGCCAGTTCATCTGATGCCGGTATGACGAAAAGAAGCACGGGGCTGCTGGGCGAAAGACTGGCCCGGGGATTCCTGGAGCAGAAGGGTTACCTCATCCTGGAGACCAACTACCGCTGCCCCGAAGGCGAAATCGATATCGTCGCCAGGGACGGGGATACGCTGGTGTTCGCCGAGGTGCGCGCCAAAAGGAGCCTGGCCTTCGGCACTCCGGAAGAGTCGATTACGCCCGGCAAAATGGAAAAGCTCAGGACGCTGGCGGCCCGCTATTTCCAGGAGCATCAGGACTGTCCGTCCTCCTGGCGCATCGACGTTGTGGCCGTCGAGCTGGGCAGGGGTAACAGGCCGGTACGCATAGAGCTCATAGAGAACGCCGTCGGCGAGGCTTGAGCCGGGCTTTACCGTGCGGCTGGCCCGTGCTACAATTTAGCCACCGGAAAGATGGAAAAGCGGGTACTGCGCATCATTGACGCCAACTTCAATCGTATCGGTGAGGGGCTGCGGGTGCTGGAGGAGGTCAGCCGCCTGGCCCTGGATGACCGCGAGCTGAGCCAGCGGCTGAAGGACCTGCGGCACAATGTGGTCAGGACTGACCTGCCACTGAAGCGGCGGCTGCTGGAGGCCCGGGACGCCGGCGGCGACGTGGGCATGGAGCTGGAAGCTGCCGGAGAACCGAAGCAGCGAGACCTGTCCGCCACCGTGGTGGCCAACTCCCGCCGCGTGCAGGAATCATTGCGGGTGATGGAAGAGATGGCCAAGCTCCCGGAAATCAACCTGGACCCGAAGATATTCCTGCAGGCCCGCTTCGCGCTGTACACGCTGGAGAAAGAACTGCTTCTGCGCCTGAACGAGTGAAGGGCAGGCGGCAAAGCCGGGGAGAGAGAATGAGCAGACTGGCCGGTGACCTGGAACCCATAGCGGAGCGGATACGGCGGAGCTTTTCGGCGCAGGATGCTGCCAGGGAGAAGGTGATACCTTCCTGCCGGGAGGTTATCCGCGTCAGCAGCCAGGCCATCCGCGCCGTGCACCGCCAGGAGCATGAAAAGGCGGCGGAGATGCTGGCGGCGGCCCGCGGCCTCCTGGATAATGCGGAAAAGGCACTCGCCGAACACGAGGAGCTGCACGCCAGCGGCATCGTGAGGGATGCGCAGAAAGAATTTGCCGAGGGCAGCGCGCTGCTGACGCTGGTGACGGGCAGGCAGTTCCCCGCACCGGAAGACCTGCGTGTTGACCGGGCGGCCTACCTGAACGGGTTGGGGGAGACGGTGGGAGAGCTGCGCCGCTATCTGCTGGATGGCATGCGCCGGGGCGACCTGTCCCGGGGCGAGGAGATTCTGCAGATGATGGACGATATTTACAGCGTCCTGGTGACCATGGACTTCCCGGATGCCATCACCGGCGGTCTGAGGCGCACTACCGATATGGTGCGGGGGGTGCTCGAACGCACCCGCAGCGACCTCACCCTGGCCATACGGCAGGAAGAACTGGAGAAAAGGCTGCAGCAGTTCGAGGGACAGAGCTCTTAGGCGGCCCGTTTGGCTGATAAACGGCCGCAGCATTCGTTGACCTGGCCACTGAAATGGGCTAAACTTATTGCATCTGTGAACAGGCGTTGCGCGGGGTAGAGGGTTGGTTCACCGGACCGGCCCTTCTTCTTATAATTCTTACGGAGGCATAACCTATGGAATCGCTGCTGTTACGGGTGCTGGTGGTGCTGTCCGGTGTGGCCGCGCTGGGATTCGTGGGCTACCTGATATCCACGATACTGCGCGAAAGCCCGGGCAATGAGAAGATGCGGGAGATTTCCCAGGCAATCCGGCAGGGTGCCATGGCCTTTCTGCGCCGCGAGTTCACCACTCTGGCGGTCTTCACCGTGGTGGTGTTTATCGTCTTGGCCGTCTTCATCGAGCCGAAGCCGCTGGTGGCCGTTGCCTACCTGCTGGGCACTTTTACTTCGGCGCTGGCGGGCTGGCTGGGGATGAACATCGCCACCCTGGCCAATGCGCGCACCGCCAATGCGGCTATCGGCAGCTGGGCCAGGGGCCTGAAAATAGCCTTCTCCAGCGGCGCGGTGATGGGCTTCTGTGTGGTGGGGCTGGGGTTGCTGGGGCTGTCCATCGTCGCTTTCATCTGGGAGGACAGCCACGTCTGGCTGGGCTTTGCTTTCGGCGCCTCCTCGGTGGCCCTCTTCCTGAGGGCGGGGGGTGGTATCTTCACCAAGAGCGCCGACGTGGGTGCCGACCTGGTGGGCAAGGTGGAGAAGGGCATCCCGGAGGACGACCCGCGCAACCCGGCGGTCATCGCCGATAACGTGGGCGATAACGTGGGCGATGTGGCGGGGATGGGTTCGGACCTGTATGAATCGTACGTGTCGGCCATAGCCGCCTCGATGGTGCTGGGGGTGCTGGTGCTGGGGGCGGTCAAGGGGCTGCTGCTGCCCCTTCTGCTCAGCGGCGCGGGCATTATCGTATCCATCATCGGAGCTATGAGCGTGCGACCGAAGGATGTTGAGGCCGACTTCGATAAGCAGGTGGCCCGGGCGCACCGTACCATGAATACGGGAGTCTACGTCAGCAACATCCTGATGATAATCGCCAGCTTCCTGATTATCCGTTTCTACGTGGGGGAGATGGGCCTGTTCTGGGCGCTGATCTCGGGCCTGGTTGCCGGCTTCCTGATTGCCCTGTCCACGGAGTACTTCACCTCGGCGGGACACTCCCCGGCGAAGAACATAGCCAGGGCGGCGGAGAGCGGGGCGGCGGTTACCATCATCGAAGGCATCGCCACCGGCTTTATGAGCACGGTGCTGCCGGTTATCCTGGTGGCGGCGGCCACGGTGATGGCCTTCATTTTTGGCGACCTTCTGGGCATCGCCATCGCTGCCATGGGTATGCTCATCAACCTGGGCATGCTGCTGTCTATGGACTGCTACGGGCCAATAGCGGACAACTCGGCGGGCATCGCCGAGATGGCCGGCCTGGGCAAAGAGGTACGCGAGCGGTGCGAGGCGCTGGACTCGGTGGGCAATACCACCGCGGCGCTGGGCAAGGGTTTTGCCATCGCTTCGGCGGCGCTGGCGGCGCTGGCCTGGCTGGCAACCTACTTCCAGGTGGCCGGGGTGGACGTGGCCAGCCTGACCAACGTGGCGGTTATCGCCGGGGTGCTCATCGGGGGTATGCTCACCTTCGTGTTCAGCGCCCTTGCCATGAAGGGGGTTGGTGAGGGCGGCTTCGCCATCGTCAACGAGGTACGCCGGCAGTTCCGCGAGATAAAAGGCCTGATGGA
>CAZZAU010000004.1:0-18539 GCA_964652725.1 uncultured Dehalococcoidaceae bacterium
CTCCGGGTCGATGCCGTGCACCACGCAGGTCGTCTGCTCGTCTTCGAAGCTGATTTTCGCGGACAGGCTGTTCCGGGAGGTAGCCGCGGCCACCCCCTCAATGGCCTCGATGCTGGCGACCAGCTCGCCGGCGTAGCGGATGACCCCGTTCTCATGAGAGGACTCGATGACTATATCGCCGGCGTAGGTGTCTATCACCTTCTCGTTGGCGCCGGAAACGAGCCCTCCCAGCAGTCCGGGCACGAACAGAAGGTTCAGGGCCACTATCACCAGAATCAGAACGGTGAGGACGGATACCCACGCATTGCCCCTTCGCACCGAGGCATAAGCCAGCAGGACCGCCACCTGCAACGATTTCATAGGCTGTCCGGGGTTTCCTGTTTCACAATTCGGCCGTCGCTCAGCACGATTACGCTGCGGGCGTACTTCCTGTCCTCCGGGTCATGGGATACAAAGATGACGGTAACGCCCAGCTCCCGGTTCAGCCTGACCAGCGTCTCCATTACCATCTGGCTCGATGCGGTGTCCAGGTTGGCGCAGGGCTCGTCGGCGAGAAGCACCCCGGGACGGTTCACCAGGGCGCGCGCGATTGCCACCCGCTGCTGCTCGCCCCCGGAAAGCTGTTTGGGATAGTGATAGGCTCTTTCGCGCAGCCCCACCATCTCCAGCAGCTCCAGGGCCCGCTTGCGGTAGTCAGCCCCCGGCCCGCCCAGCATCATCCCGGGCAGATAAACGTTCTGGTGGGCGGAAAGCTCGCCCAGCAGGGCATACTCCTGGAAAACGTACCCCAGCTGCCTGAGGCGCAAACCGGCGCGAGCCCGCTCCGGCATAGCGGTTACGTCCCGGCCGTCAAGAAATATCCGGCCTGAGGTGGGGCGGTCAAGCAGTCCCATCTGCCTGAGCAGCGTGGACTTACCGGAGCCGCTCCTGCCTGTTATGGCGAGCATATCCGCCGTCCGCGCGGCAAAGGAGACGCTGTCCAGCGCCTTTACCTCCAGCTTTCCCATCGGGTACGTTTTGGTGAGCTGCTCCACTTTATACATAGGGCTTACGCCACACATTATACGCTCGGCCGGGGGGCCGGGCCTTACTAGGTATATTGGAGGGCGGGCGGAATATTGTCAAGGGGCGTAGGTTTGGTTCCGGCTTCCGTGTTGCCGCTCCGGCGAAAACTGCTATAATAGCCACAAAAGCAGGGTTGACAGGACAGCAAGCATACTGGAGTCGCCGATGGTAGAGATATTGCAGAACAAGAATGCGGCCAGCCGTTTCCAGATACTGGTTGAAATCGCCGCTCAGGGTCCCGTTATACATCAAAAGAGCATCGCTGCCAGGCTGGGCTTCACCCCCCAGGCGATATCGGACTACGTGCACCAGCTGCTGGATGCGGGCCTGCTCATATCCAGCGGCCGCTCGGCTTACAAGGTGAGCGCCAGAGGGGTCAACTGGATGATCAAGGGGCTCAGAGAGCTCAACGACTATGTGGCCATGGTGCAGCAGGCGGTTACCAACATCACCACCTGCGCTGCCATAGCCGAGGATGACATCGAGGAGGGCCAAGCGGTGGGGCTGAAAATGAAAGAGGGCCTGCTTTTCGCCGGCAGGGAGACGGGAAGCGGCGCCAGGGGCATCGCCCGCTCCAGCGTGCGGCGGGGCGAGGATGTGGACGTTTCCGGCATCGAGGGGCTGGTGGAGCTGACCCGGGGCAAGGTGACGGTGCTCCAGGTGCCCAGCATCCGGAAGGGCGGCTCCAGGCAGGTGGATGCCGGGAAGCTGCGGCCTCACCTGGAAGACAGCGGACAGGCGGGAGCCATCGGCATCGAGGCGCTTATTGCCCTGCAGCGGGCGAACATTGAGCCCCGCTATATCTACGGCGTCGCCGAGGCGGCGGTTGAAGCCGCCCGCTGTGGCCTGCCCTTTACCGTGGCCTGTACCGATGATGCCATTTCGCCGCTGCTCAAGAGGCTGCAGGACGAAAACCTGGCTTATGAAATCGTGGACGTCAGCCTGAAGACAGGCCCGGCCTGACCCCCGTCTGCAACCGGCAACTGCGTATCCGGCGCCTTCTTCCGGTTCGGTTCCGGATGCGGTTGGCCGTTGCTCACCACATCCGGGCAGAACCACCGGCGTTTACGATTTTTTCCGGGCTGACAAGATGTCGGTTTTTGACGCTCTCGGTCCGGCTATGTCTGTTTTCCTGCACGAGATGGCTTGGCATAGTCTGGAAAAGTCAAAACAAGTCTCAATGTTATGCAATTTCCGCCGGGCCCCAGCCCTTGACCTTGGCAGGGAACAGGAGAATAATTGAAATACGGCAGCAGGGAGGTGGCAGATTATGGTGGTCACTGTGGCTATTCGTACCGGGCGTATCGTCATCGACGCCGAGCGTTGCAAGGGCTGCTATCTCTGCGTCAGCGCCTGCCCCAGAGGCATTATCAGGCCTGATTCCTGTATCAACCGGAAGGGCTATGCTCCGGCCGAGGTTATCGGAGAAAAGGCCCGTGAATGCACCGGCTGTGCGGCCTGCGCCCTGATGTGCCCTGACGTGGCCATTTCGGTATGGCGTCGCAAGGCGGGTATCCCATTCTCACCCCAAGAGGATAACTAACATGTCCCGGAAGGCTCTGATGGCAGGGAATATTGCCATCGCCGAGGGAGCTATTCTCGCCGGCTGTCAGGCTTATTTCGGTTATCCTATCACGCCTCAGAACGAACTTCTTGAGCATATGTCAAAACGTATGCCTCAGGAGGGAAGAGTTTTCCTGCAGACGGAGAGCGAGCTGGCGGCGATAAACATGGTCTACGGTGCCGCCGCCGCCGGGTTGCGGGCGATGACCTCCACCTCCAGTCCCGGTTTCAGTCTCGAGCAGGAGGGAATATCCTATATGGCGGGCGCCGAGCTTCCGGGAGTCATCGTTAACGTGATGCGGGGAGGCCCGGGTCTGGGCAATATCGGCGGCGCCCAGGGCGACTACTTTCAGGCGGTCAAGGGGGGCGGCCACGGCGACTACCGCGTCATCAACCTGGCTCCGGCTTCAGTACAGGAGGCTATGGACCTGACCATGCTGGCCTTTGAGCTGGCAGACAAATACCGCAACCCGGTGGTGCTGCTTTCCGATGGTTTCCTGGGGCAGGCCATGGAGCCGGTGGAGTTCCGCCAGCCGGCAGCGGAACCTCCGGCCAAGCCGTGGGCCATCACCGGAGCGTCCGGTCGTCCCAAGAATGTGATAAATTCCTTCGAGATGGACCCGGCCGATTACCGGCCCAGGGTGGAGCTTCTGCGGCAGAAATACGAGAAGATGAAGGCGGAGGAGGTACGCTACGAGGGGGTCGGCCTGGAAGATGCTGCGCTCGTTATCGTGGCCTATGGCAGTACCAGCCGCTCGGCACTCTCGGCGGTGAGGGAGGCCCGCCGCAGGGGAATGGCGGTGGGCCTTTTCCGCCCGGTTACGCTGTTCCCCTTCCCTTACCGGGCGCTGGCCGGACTTGCCCGGAAGGCAGGCCATTTTCTGGTGGCGGAGCTGAGCTTCGGTCAGCTCGTTGAAGATGTGCAGCTCGCGGTGGGCTCGGAAAGGGTGTCGCTGGTCAATCAGTTCGGCGGTGTCCCCCTGTTCGCCGAGGAGATACTCGGCTCGGTGGAAGCGCTGTTGCGCGGGAAGGTCGGCAGTTATGACTGAGACGGGAACGGTACTGCCCGAGACGGCGGTCTTTCAGAAGCCGGAGTCGCTGGAGGAACATCCTTTCCACTTCTGTCCCGGCTGCGGACACGGCATCGTCTTCCGCCTCATCGCCGAGGTGATAGACGAGCTGAAAATCAGGGAAAGGGCGGTATGCGTCGCCTCCATCGGCTGCTCTGTTACTTCGTACCACTACTTCAAGTGCGACGGGCTGGAATCGGCACACGGCCGCGCGCCGGCGGTGGCCACCGCCATAAAGCGGTGCCGCCCCAACCTGGTCCCCTTCACCTATCAGGGCGATGGCGACCTTGCGGCCATCGGTACCGCCGAGATAGTCCATGCCTGCGCCCGCGGCGAAAACATCACCACCATTTTCGTGAACAATGCCATATACGGTATGACCGGCGGCCAGATGGCGCCCACTACCCTGCTGGGCATGTATTCCACCTCCACGTCCGAAGGAAGAAGGTCGGCTCTGGCCGGCAATCCCATCAAGGTGTGCGAGATGCTCTCCACCCTGGACGGACCGGCGTACATCGCCCGGACTTCGATCCACAGTCCGGCAGCGGTGAGGAAGGCAAAGCAAGCCATCAGGCTAGCCTTCCGGACCCAGCTTGCCGGGCTGGGCATGTCGCTGGTGGAGGTGCTCGCAATGTGTCCCGTCAACTGGAAGGCTGAGCCGGGAGAGGCGGTAACCTGGCTCACCGAGCATATGCTCCCGCAGTACCCGCTGGGCGAATACAAGGTCATCGAGGCGGTGGCTGCGTTGAAGAAGGAGGCGTTCCGTGCTTGAGCAAATCGCCATCGGCGGTTTTGGCGGGCAAGGGGTGCTGTTCATCGGCAGGCTTCTTGCCGAGGCTGCCTTTCGCGAGGGGCACGAGGTCGCTTTTATGCCTTCTTACGGGGCGGAGAAGCGGGGTGGCACCGTCTGGTGCCATATCACCGTCTCCGATGAGAAAATCGGCTCCCTGTTCTTCATACGGCCCACCGCTTCCATCGCCATGAACCCGGCTTCGCTGGGCAAATTTGAGCAAGCGGTGAAGCCGGACGGGCTGCTGCTGGTAAACAAATCGCTGGTACAGGCCACGGTAAAGCGGACGGATATCGAAGTCCGCTCCATTCCGGCAATGGAACTGGCGGCAAAGCTGGGGGATGCCGCCGCCAGCAATCTGGTGGTGCTGGGAGCGCTGCTCTGCCGCCGCCCGGTGGTCTCCTTTTCCAGCGTCAGGGATGTACTGGAGAACATATCCCGGGACCGCCTGGAACCGAACGTGAAATCACTCGAATGCGGCTACCGGTGGGCAGAGAGCGAAACCCGCCGGGTCAGAAGCGGAGGAGACGGAGATGTTCAGCCCCCGAACACTCAGGGAAGCAAGAGAAGGCCTGAAGAGGTGGAAGCGGGAGGCGGGTAACCAGGGCGCTCCGCCGGACGGAGACCGCTTCACCACTATCTCCGGCCTTCCGGTGGAGCCGCTCTACACTCCGCAGCACCTCGGCGATGCGGACTTCGCCGCGGATATAGGTTACCCCGGCTTCTATCCTTTTACGCGCGGCTGCCAGGCCACCGGGTACCGGGGGAAGGTCTGGACCTTGCGCATGTTCTCCGGGATGGGTACTGCGGAAGACACCAACCGGAGATGGCAGGAGTTGCTCAGAGAGGGCGAGACGGGGCTGAGTGCCGCCTTTGACCTTCCCACCCTGATGGGCTACGACTCCGATTCGCCCAGGGCCGTGGCCGAGGTGGGCAAATGCGGGGTGGCCATCGATACGCTGGCCGACTTCGAAGTACTGACCCGGGACATTCCTCTTGACCGGGTTACCACCTCCATGACCATCAACCCTCCGGCCAGCATATTGTGGGCGATGTACCTGGTCGCTGCCGAAAAACAGGGAGTAAGCTGGGACAAGGTAGGGGGCACAATTCAGAATGACATGCTGAAAGAGTTCATCGCCGAGAAAACCCTTATGTGTCCCCCTGAACCGTCCATACGGCTGATCAGTGATACCATCGAGTTCGGCGCCAGGCATGTGCCCAGATGGAACACCGTCAGCATAAGCGGCTACCACATCCGGGAGGCCGGGGCCACCGCCGTGCAGGAGCTGGCATTTACCCTCGCCGATGGCATTGCTTATGTGCAGGACGTGGTGCAGAGAAAAAAGCTGGACGTGGACGTCTTCGCTCCCCGGCTTTCCTTCTTCTTCGATGCTCACATGGACTTCTTCGAGGAGATTGCCAAGTTCAGGGCCGCCCGGCGTATGTGGGCGAAGATAATGAAGGAGCGGTTCGGGGCCAGTAACCCGCGCTCCTGGTGGCTCAGGTTCCACACCCAGACGGCGGGGTGTTCGCTCACCCACCAGCAGCCATATAACAATATCGTACGCACGGCAGTCGAGGCACTGTCTGCGGTGCTGGGCGGGACCCAGTCGTTGCATACCAACTCGTTTGACGAGGAGTATGCCCTCCCCACCGCCTTCGCCGCCACCATCGCCCTGCGCACGCAGCAGATACTGGCGGAGGAGACGGGGGTGGTGAACACCATCGACCCTCTGGCCGGCTCTTACTTCGTGGAGGCGCTGACCAGCCGCATCGAGGAAGAGGCGTGGAAGTACATCCGGCAGATCGATGATATGGGAGGAATGCTGGCCGCCACCGATGCGGGGTTTCCGCAGCAGGAGGTCGCCAATTCCGCCTACAACTACAAATGTGAAGTGGACTCCCTGAAGAAAACGGTGGTGGGGGTGAACAAATACCGGGCTTCTGAAGAAGCCCCCATCTCCGTCCTCAAAATCGACGAGCGCGTGGAATGGGAACAGGTGAAAAGGCTGCGTGAAACAAAGAGGACCAGGGACTGCCGCCGGGTCCGGCAGACATTGCGCGACCTGCGTGCGGCCTGCCGGAGCGACGGCAACGTGATGCCCTGCGTTATCGAGGCGGTGCGGGCTTTGGCCACGGAGCAGGAAATCTGCGATGTATACCGGGAAGTCTTTGGCGAGTACCGCGAAACCACCTTCTACTGACGGGAGGGGGCATGAATGCCGGAAAAAGGATGAGAATTCTTATCGCCAAGCCCGGGCTGGATGGCCATGACCGGGGGGCCAAGATAGTGGCCCGGGCGTACAGAGATGCCGGCTATGAGGTAATCTACACCGGAGTGCACCAGACCCCGGAAGAAATCGTGAGCGCGGCCATCCAGGAAGACGTGGCTCTCGTGGGTCTGAGCTGCCTTTCCGGTGCTCACCTCCATCTGTTCAGCGAAGTCGTCAGGCAGTTGAAGCGAAAAGGCGCCGGCCCGGTCACGGTGGTCGGCGGGGGCATCATACCGCAGGAAGACGTCCCCGGGCTGGAGCGGGCAGGGGTGGCCAGGGTATTTCCGCCGGGAACGCCGGTTGCGGAGATAATCGACTGGACGGAGAAGAACGTCAGCATCTCGCGCAGCGGAGATATCCGGTAATTATTCTTTGCGTCTTTTGTTGTTGGCGCCCACCCGGATGCCTCTAACGGCGTCTCCTAACCCACGATGATGCCGGGCAGCCACAGCACCAGCTGCGGAAAGACGGTGATGAGCGCCAGCCCGACCAAAATCAGAATAATGTATGGCCAGACGCCTTTGATGATGTCTCCGGCTACCAGCCGTAACCAGGCATAACTGTTTCAAAAACATCTTGACCGATTGCTGTGCAAGCAATATTATGTCCGTAAAGATATCTGCCCGAATATGAAGGGGGTGAGACGAGATGACAGAAAGGGAAGAAGCCGCGCGGGCAAGGATAATGAGGACGCTACGAGAAAGTGAGAGGATGTTCCGGATTGTCTCGGAAAACTCCAGGGATATTATATGCCTCCACGATGCAGACCACAGGTATATCTACGTCAGTCCTTCCTGCAAGGAGATACTTGGCTATGACCCTGAGGAGTTAGTCGGGACTAATCCCTGGGAGCTTGTGCACCCGGAGGACCTGGAAGCGCTACAGAATACAGGGCAGGAGAAAGCCGAAAAAGGGGAACCCGTTTTTCTTTCCTGCCGCATCCGCAAAAAATCCGGTGAATACATCTGGGTTGAATCGGTCAGTCGCTTGCTTGAAGATGACAAGGGCGGCACGCTGGGGTTTGTTACATCGTCAAGAGACGTCACCGAGCGCAAGCGTTATGAAGAGGAGATAGAGCATCTAAACCTGACACTGCGCGCTATCCGTAACGTGAACCAGCTGATCAGCCGGGAAAAGGATAGAGATAAGCTTATTAAAAAAAGCTGCGCACTGCTGATTGAGAGCCAGAGTTACTCCAATGCCTGGCTTGTTCTGCTGGACGAGTCCGGTAAATTCGAGTCGTATGCCGAAGCAGGGTGGGGTGATGATTTTACACCGCTACTGGAGCGGCTTAAGACCGGCAAGATTCCGGCATGTGGCCAGAAAGCGCTGGTACAGGATTCTGCCGTAATGACCAAAAAGCCAGCCTCAAGCTGTGCCGGCTGCCCGCTTTCGGACAGGCCGAACAGTGACTCCGCACTGACTATCAGGCTGGAACGAGGGGGGAAAGTCTACGGGCTTCTTAGCGCATCAATACCGGCTGCTCTGGTCAAGGATGAGGAAATAGCCCTGTTTGAAGAATGTGCCGGTGACCTGGCCTTAGCCCTGCATGATATTGAGATTGAAAAACAGCGCGACATGGCGGAGGAAGCGCTGCGAGAGAGCGAAGAGAGGTTCCGTCGTGTCTCATCGGTCACTAGTGATATTGCCTACTCCTGCGTGACTAATGAGGATGGTGTTTATTCGATTGACTGGATGGCAGGTGCTGTGGAACAAGTCACGGGTTATACCGTTGGCGAGATTAAAGCGCAAACCTGCTGGCGCTTCTTGGTGATGGATGAGGATATGCCACTGTTTGAGAAGCATGTTATTGGGCTTCCACAGGGTCAATCAGGTTCCTGTGAGCTACGTATCCGGCACAAGAACGGAGACACTATTTGGGTTGCCTCACAAGCTCAGTGTGCACCCAACGCAAAGATTCCAAGCCGTTCTCGTCTCTACGGGGGATTAGTCAATATCACCGAGCGCAAGAAGGCAGAGCAGGCTCTATCCGAACGATATAAGGAACTCAACTGTCTTCATAATATTGAGATGATTAGCGCCAGAACGGAGCTTAATGAGCAGGAGTTGTGCCAGGAAGTAGTCAAGATACTGCCAGCAAGCTGGCAGTATCCGGAGATCGCCTGTTGTAGAGTCACTATCAATGACAGGGAGTTTAAGACCGAGAATTATAGAGATACCGCGTGGAAGCAATCTGCGGATATCGTGGCACAGGGGGCCAAAGTGGGTGTAGTGGAGGTTTGTTACCTGGAGGAGAAACCTCAGCTTGACGAGGGCCCATTCATGAAAGAAGAAAGGGCGTTGATTGATTCAGTTGCTAAGCATATAGCTGGAAGCATAGAGGGTAAAAAGGCAGCACAAGCATTGAGAGAGAGTGAACAGAAATACCGAACCTTCTTTGAAACTTCAAGGGACTGCGTTTTTATTACCTCCAGAGAGGGCAGATGGATAGACTGTAATCAGGCTGCAGTGGAACTCTTCGGCTATGAAAGCAGAGATGAAACGATGAAGGTTAGAGTTCCAGACCTCTATGAAAATCCAGATGACAGAAAGAAACATACCCAGCTCATTGAACAGCAGGGGTTTGTAAAAGACTTTGAGGTTAATCTGCGGAAAAAAGATGGCAACATCATTAATGCCCTCATTACATCGGTGGTGAGAAGAGATGAAGAGGGCAATGTGCTGGGTTATCAAGGCATAATCAAGGATATCACCGAACGCAAGCGAGCTGAGGAGCAGTATAAGCTGCTTGCCGAGAACGCCGCGGATATTATTTACAGATTAAGGTTGCAGGATGAGCGCTTTATCTATGTAAGCCCATCCGTTGAACGGATACTGGGCTATACAAGCGAAGAAGCGCTATTTCTTAAGTCAGAAGACATGCTTACCGCTGAATCGTACGCGAAACAAGAATATGTAATGTTAAGGGACTTCCAGAGCGGCATCGCACACCGCGCTCTCGAGCTTGAAGTGCTCCACAAAGATGGAAGTATTATCCCCGTTGAGGTGAATGCCCAGCTTGTCAGCGATGAGAAGGGGCAGCCGGTGGAAATCGTGGGCGTTGTACGTGATATAACCGAGCGCAAGAGGGGGGAGCAGGCGCTCAAGGAGGCGGAGGAGCGATATCGTGCCATTGTAGAACTGGGAGACCGGACGGGGGAGGCGGTGGTCATGCTCCGGGATGATGAACGGGGGGAGGGCATGCACGTTTTCGCCAGCGAAACATGGCGGCGCATCACCGGCTACTCGGAAGAAGAGCTTTTGCATATGTCAATGGTTGACCTCATCCACCGCCGTGACCGCGCCGCCGCCGTGGAAAGACACGGGCGGAGAATACGGGGCGAGGTACTGCCCAACCTTTTTGAAATCTCCATCATCAGAAAGGATGGCACCGAGGTGCCCGTAGAGGTGACCTACGCTTCCTCCCACTACCGGGGCAAGCCCGTCAATGTCGGGTTCATCCGCGATATCTCCGGGCGCAAGAAGATGGAGGAGGCGGTACAGATGAGGGCCACCCTCCTGAACAGCGCCAGTGATTCCATTATGGCTGCTGACCTGGAAGGCAACATTGTTTACGTCAATGATACGGCCTGTCTCGTCCGCGGCTACACCCGGGACGAGATGTTGAAGATGCACCTCAGGGACACGGTAACGCCCCGGCAGACCGGCCTGGTTGAGGAGCGAATGAAGAGGGCGCTTGCAGAGGGCGATGTAAACTTTGAATCGGAGCATATACGTAAGGACGGCAGCACCTTTCTCGTGGAGATAAGGGCCCGCGCGGTCAAGGTGGGCGAGAGAAATCTCATCCTGAGCATTTCGAGGGATATCACCGGGCGCAAGAAGATGGAGGAGCAACTACTCGTTACCGATAGGCTGGTTTCCATCGGCGAGATGGCGTCAGGTATCGCCCATGAGATGAACAACCCCCTGACGGGCGTTATCGGCTTATCCGACCTGCTTCTGGCCAGAGGAGACGTTCCGGACGATATTAAAGAAGACCTGAAGATGATTAACAAGGAAGCACACCGTACCGCTCGTATCGTGAAAAACCTGCTCACCTTCGCCAGAAAACACCCCGAGGAGAAGAAGCCGGTAGAGCTGAATAGTGTCATCGGCATGGTGCTGGAGCTGCGCGCTTATGAGCAGCGAGTACAGAACATTCAGATAATTACCCGTTTTGCGCCTGACCTCCCCCCGGTGATGGCAAATACCTTTCAGTTGATGCAGGTATTCGTCAACCTCGTCATAAACGCCGAGTACTTTATGCTTGAATCTCACGGTGGGGGCACGCTTACCATTACCACCGGACAGTCCGGGAACTTTGTGCGGGCCAGCTTCGCTGATGATGGCCCCGGCATTCCCCCGGAAATTCTGGGTAAAATCTTTAATCCCTTCTTCACCGTCAAGGAGGTAGGCAAGGGAACCGGTCTGGGGCTGAGCCTTTGCCATGGGGTGATAACCGAACACGGCGGCAGGATATGGGCGGAAAGCGAAGCAGGCAAGGGAGCCACCTTTATCATTGAACTTCCTGTTTCAAACGCAAAGGCAGAGGAATAGAGGATGAATCCTCCGCAGGAAAAGATACTCATTGTTGATGACGAAATGTCGGTGAGGAGAATTCTGAAACGGAAACTCTCAGCCGATGGCTATCACTGTGAGGAAGCTGATAACGCTTACCGTGCCCTGGACGGGCTTACCGCTGGCGCCGTGGACCTGGTCGTTCTGGATGTAAGGATGCCCGGCAAGTCAGGAATCGAACTCCTGTCTGAAATCAAGACGATATCCCCCGGCATAGCGGTAATTATGGTCACCGCTGCGACGGACATTGACACTGCCGTCTGCTGCTTGCGGGCCGGGGCGGATGATTACCTGACGAAGCCTTTCGATCTGGATGAAATCAGCCTCAGTGTAGAGCGTGCCCTCGAGCAAAGACGCCTTAAGTCGGAGAGGAAACGCCTGGAGCAGCAGGCGCAGGAGATAAACCGGCTGGCCACCCTGGCTGAGATGGCGGGAGGGATTGCCCATGAGGTCAACAACCCGCTTGCTGCCATCGTCAACTATGCCGAATTAATCCTGGAAAACCCGGGTTCCGGGGACGTTGTGGAACTTGCTGAAGTAATCAAGGAAAGTGCGCAGCGCGCCGCTACGATTCTGGACAACCTGTCGACCTTTGCCCGCCAGCGCTCTCCGGAGCGGGTCTACCTCGACGTTAACGCTGTTCTCGAAACCACACTTGCCCTGCGGGCCTACCAACTGGAGAAACGCGCTATCAGGGTTTCCACGGCGCTTGCCCCGAGTTTGCCCCGGATTTTGGCCAATGCTGGCCAGCTACAGCAGGTCTTCATAAACATCATCATAAATGCCGAGTATTTTATGACCGAGGCGCACGGTAGAGGTACTCTTACTATCACTACGGAACACGCGGGCAACAGCGTCAGGATTTCTTTTGCTGATGACGGTCCGGGGATTCCTCAGGATATTCTGGAACGGGTCTTTGACCCCTTTTTCACCACCAGGGAGGTGGGGAGGGGAGTTGGCCTGGGATTAAGTATCTGTTACGGAATTGTAACCGAGCACGGTGGCAGGATATGGGCAGAGAGCGAAGAAGGGAAGGGTACTACAATTATTATAGAGCTGCCCCTATCGCAGGACGCCGTAAAGTAACCACAGCCGGCAACCCCAGGATGCCCTGAAAAGCGACGCCACAGACATTTGTCCCTATTGTTGCTTTTTTTGGACAATAGTAGTATACTCAGGCGAAGCGGTACAGGCCTAAAGTAGTAATTGGCCCTGGTACCAATTCAGGGTTAGCACCCATTGCAGTCTCAGGCAGGTGCGTGCATACTAATACTAGCGAATAGTAAATAATGAGTATCTATCCAATAACGAGCAAAGGAGAGGATGCGGGATGCAAGCTTCTTTGGGCAACCGTCAATTAAGCAAGATGTTAACCGTCGCTGAAGTGGCGGAGCTTCTACAGGTTCACTCCACCACCATAAGGCGGTGGGAAAAAGCAGGGGCATTGAGGTCATACCGGATTGGCCCGAAAGGTAACTTAAGATTCAAGAGCGAAGATATTGGGAGCTTCATTGAATGTGCCGGGACTTTACCGGCGGCGGATGCGGATGAAATTTGTGCGGCAGGCTGAGAGCAATATATGAGAAGCCCTGTTTGCCTTGTCCCGGTGATTGGCAAGGTAAAGGGAGGATAGAGCGAAATGACGGATTCGGGAAAGAATGCCCCCAGGTTCCTGGTGGTCGAAGATGAGCAGGTGATTGGTGATATATTCCGGAGAGTGCTTACCGGTGAAGGCTTCGGGGTAGACATCGCCGCCAATGGCGAAATCGCCCGGCGCATGGTAAAGACCAGCCGGTATGACTTCTGCATATTGGATATCAAGATGCCGCGATTGAACGGCCATGATTTTTACCGCTGGCTGCGGGAAGAGCAGCCAGCCCTGGCGGAGCACGTGTTATTCACCACCGGAGACGTGATGAGCATAAAGACATGGGAGACGCTGAAACACAATGGCATGCCATTTTTACTGAAACCGTTCACTCCCGATGATTTGAGGTGCCTGGTGAAGCGGGTTACGATGGACTACCGGTGCCCCGTTTGATTCTACATATTCGGTCAAAAAGCAGTCTTTGCTGTTCCTGCCGGCTAGCCCATCCCGAAGGCAATGAAAAAGATGCGTATATTAATAGTGGATGATGAAGTCAGCATTCTCAGGTATTTAGGCAGTATCCTGCGTGGTGAAGGATATGAGGTGGTGTCAGCCGGTAACGGCCGGGAAGCCCTGCGCCTGGCTGAGGAAGAAGACCCTGCACTGATTATCCTCGATATTATGATGCCCAGGCTGGACGGATTTGAAGTATGTCGCCGGGTGCGGGAGTGGTCACACGTCCCCATCATCATGCTGAGCGCCAGGAGTGACGAACAGGACAAAGTCAAATGCCTTGACCTCGGCGCTGATGATTATATCACCAAGCCGTTCGAAGCGGAGGAACTGCTGGCGAGGATGCGGGCAGTCCTGCGGCGCGCCAATGGAGCAAATCAGATAACCACACCAGCATCGTTTACTGCCGGTGAACTTGTTATCAACTTTGCACAGAGACTGGTATCCATTTCCCGTAAGGAAGTCAAACTGACGCCGACGGAGTACAACCTGTTGCAGGAATTTGCCCTCAACGCGGGCAAGGTCTTGACCCATGCGTACCTTTTGAACAAGGTGTGGGGGCCGGAATATGGAGAGGAGAGGGAATATCTTCATGTTTTCGTCCGCCGTCTGCGCAACAAAATAGAACCCGACCCCGCCAACCCCCGGCTCATCGTCACCGTGCCCGCCGTGGGTTACAAGTTTCGGGCTGGAATACAGCCGCATATGCGGTAAGAATTTCATAGAGGGCGCCGGCAGGGTAGCCCTTTATGTCCCAAATTTCAGAAAATATTCAGAAATTACCCGCGTGTATTAAGCTTTTGTTTTGCATCCTGACGCTACGCTCTAGCCAGCAGGCTCTGCAAGCTGAGAGGCGAACGGAATCAAGCGTATTTTTCGCTCTTTGCTCTGGCGGTGCCCCGGCTGGTGACTTGTGCTGGTAATGAAGCTTGTGGCGAAGCTATCGGCGGTGTCCGGCCTGGCGAACCTCCCGCATTGACGCTGCAGGTGACGGGGCTGACATCACGGCGTTCCCCGTGTAGGGGAGCCTAAAGGTTGGGCGATATGGAGAGAATAGAGAGCATCTTGATTGTTGATGACGAGGATACCATCAGGAGACTTCTGGATAGGAAGCTCTCCAGCGAGGGCTATGAATGTCATGTGGCGGCTAATGGAGAGCAAGCCCTGGACATTATACGGAAAAACCCCGTTGGCCTGGTAATTCTGGACATTAAAATGCCGGGTAAATCCGGTATTCAACTGCTGCCCCAAATAAAAGCCGCCTATCCTGAAACGCAGATATTAATGGCTACAACTGTTACGGATATAGAAACTGCCGTAAATTGTATGAAAGACGGGGCTTACGATTATATAACCAAGCCCATAAACCTTGATGAAATGGCTTTTGCAGTCAGTCGTGCGCTGGACAAGCGGAAGCTGGAATTGCAGATTAGAGATTATCAGCATCACCTTGAGGAGAGGGTCTTGGAGCAGGCGGAAAAAATCCGTTCATCATTTCTGCGTTCAATAACCGCGCTGGCAACCGCTCTGGAGGCCAAGGACAGGTATACGGCAGGACACTCGCAAAGGGTTGCTGAAATAGCGGTAGCCATAGCTAGAGCTATGGGACTATTAGAGGAAACTAATGAGAAGATACAGCTCGCGGGCCTGGTTCATGATGTCGGTAAAATAGGAATCAGGGAGTCAATTCTGAACAAGCCGGGGTATCTGACTGACGAGGAGCTATGTTATATACAGAAACATCCGGAAATGGGGCAGCGTATCTTGACCCCCCTTTCTGGAGATGAAGAGGTCTCGAGAACAGTCAGGGCTCACCACGAACACTATGACGGTACCGGTTATCCTGATGGTCTGAGGCAAAACGAGATACCTCTGGGCTCCAGAATTATCGCGGTCGCGGATGCTTATGAGGCAATGACGTCTAATCGTCCTTACCGGGAAGCTATGAATAATGAGGCTGCTTTGGTGGAGATAGAACGCGGGGGAGGGACTCATTTTGACCCTGAAGTGGCCGAGGTGTTCCTCAGAACTTCCAGAAATATCCGTGAATGTTCGCGGTATATTTAAGCTGGAATGTTGAACAGACCCGGTATTAAGGGAGTGACTTCGCCCGATTCGAGTTCTCGGGTATTCGGGCTCTTGTGCGCCAGACAAGAAGAGCACCCCGATAGCTGGATGCCGGCTCCGTTTAGCTAACTGAGACCGCCCGGCCTTTCAGCTTCCACACCTCCGGGCTTTCGTTGGTCAGGAGATATCCATGACCGTTTTCCTGAGGGCCAATCAGGAGCCCTTCCCCGGCGCCGGCATCTGGGGATTGACCCGGGATGAAGCCGATGCGCTGAGGGCGGAACTGGAGACACTCAGGGAGGAAGGCGGACTCGCTTCCGCAGAGACGGACTACGCATCACTGGTCAGCACTCGGGGTATTTTCCTGGGCCGGAGCAGCTGGACTATGTTTTTGAGCGGTTCCATCAGGCAGGCGGGGTTAGAAGCGGCGCAGGGCTGGGACTGGCTATCGCCAGGGAGATAGTCACGGCGCACGGAGGGACTATAGAAGTGCGCAGCGAACCGGGAGCCGGGGCCGAATTTATCATCAGGTTGCGTATCGGTCAAAGCCTCCGGGCATAGGAGTTTTGCTTATGAAGGCACGGCCCGCGCCGTGGATGTGCATATCCGCTCGCTAAGGCGTAAAATTGAAGAAAACCCCGAAAAGCCAGAGTACCCGCTTGCAGTCCATGGCTCCGGTTACAGGGTGAAGGGTAAAAAAGGTGGAAAATATCATTCTGGCCGTGTTCATCCTGTTCTCTATCACTGCCATCTTTGTCATCCTGTATCTACTGAGAAGGGCAAGAGCAACCAGGGGTGAACTGATGACTCTGACTAATTTGGTCAGAGAGATGGCAGATGGTCATCGCGACCAGAAACACCGGATACCGCCAAAGGGGGAAGTCGGGGAACTGAATGAAGCCCTGGAACAGCTGACATTGAAACTCGAATCACTTGTATCTGACCTCGGTGGAGAAAAAGAAAAAGCGGCTGCAATTTTGTCCACCATTGGTGCTGGTGTTCTGCTCTTGAATAGGGAAATGAATATAACCATGCTCAATAAGACTGCTGAAAGCCTTTTTGAGGTATCCGGCGGGGTTGCTGTAGGAAAGCCTTTTATTAACCTGGTGCGTGATCATGATATGGTGGCCATAGTGCAGAAGTGTATAGAAACAGCACAGAACCAGACCGGAGTCGTTCAAGTGTTGGGTACCAAGCTATGTCTGGAGCTAACAGCTACACCGCTCAGCAGTGGTGCCCTTGTGTTGGTCCAGGACCTTACCAATATCCGGAAACTTGAAAAGATAAGGCAGGATTTCATTGCCAATATATCCCACGAGCTACGTACCCCTATTGCGTCGTGTAAAGCTATCGTTGAGACTCTTCAGGGTGGTGCAATCAACGACAAAAACGTCGTCCAGGACTTTCTGCAGAGGATGCATATTGAAACTGACAAGCTGGCCCAGATGGTCAATGAACTCGGTGAGCTTTCCCGTATTGAAAGTGGCGAGTTAATACTGGAGCGGAAGCGGATTGATTTGGCCGGGGTGGTTAACAGAGTAATAGAGAGGCTCAAGGCACAAGCAGACAGAGCCCGGCTGAGCATCATTCTGGACATCCCGCGAAATCTACCCGGCATTGTGGGTGACGCAGACCGCATAGAACAGGTTCTGGTTAACCTGGTTCACAACGCCATCAAATTTACTCCACAAGGTGGTAAGATAGCCATATCTTTTAGAGTTGAAGAAGATAAGCTATTGACGTCGGTGAACGATACCGGGATTGGAATTCCGGAGGATGATCTACCGCACATTTTTGAGCGCTTCTACAAAGTGGACAAGGCGCGCTCGGGTGGTGGCACCGGGTTGGGATTAGCAATCGCCAAGCATATTGTCCGGGCCCATGGCGGTGATATCTGGGCGGAAAGCGAAGAAAGGAAAGGCTCAACCTTTACTTTCTCTCTCCCCATCGACAAGTCTTAACTAAAATTTAAACAAAGCATTACCGCCCTCTAACAAATGCTTAACGCAGCCTTAAACTTTTACTGTTATTCTAAGAGTAATGAGTCATTTCAGGTATCGCAGTGAAGCTCTATTTCCTGCCGATGTACCATTCACTCCCAGGCGCACGCTGCGGGTTCTGCCATTTGTCAAGAAAAGGCTGAGCAAAGATACAAATGCTCGGCTAAGTCTGCCAGCGAAGAAGGTGAGGTAGGAGACACTGATGGATAGAATATGCGCCATAATTCTGGCTGGAGGCAAAGGCAAACGGATGGGCGTGCTTTGCCGGCATAGACCAAAACCGGCATTGCCTTTCGGAGGCCAATATCGTGTTATTGATTTCGCCTTGAGTAACTGCATTAATTCCGGGATTAAAGATATGCTGGTTCTCACAGACTACCAGCGGTCTTATATGGCCAGCTACCTTACTATCTGGCATCTTCTCAATGCCACGGAAAATAATTTCCATGTCCTTGAGCCACAAGCCGGGCATTATTCGGGTACGGCAGACGCCGTCTATCAGAATTTACAATATCTTCATAAATGTTCTGCGGATATAGTCCTGGTCCTGGCGGCCGATCATGTTTATAGAATGGACTACCGCGCCATGCTCGCCTTTCACGAAAGGGCCAATGCAGATGTTACCGTTGGGGTAGCGCCGGTGCCTCTGGAACGTGCTTCGCACTTTGGTCTCGTGAAGGTTGGAAAGGATGGCAGGATTACCGATTTTATTGAGAAGCCCAAAGACCCCCCGTGCAATCTGGCTTCAATGGGTATTTACCTTTTCAATAAGAAGACATTGATTGAATATCTTGAAGCGGATACCATCAGCAAAGTGTCATCCCATGATTTTGGCTATAATATTGTACCTGAGATGGTTAAGGGAAACGGAGCCTTTGCCTACCAGTTCGATGGTTGTGCGACGTCAGGGAAAATGGGACACTTTTGAGACAGAAGTTAATGGACACTTGGAGGCTTGCTCCAGTGCTGGTAAATGACCTCGGATGGCAATAGTGGACACCAAACCTTTCATGCTGCGAGCACTCCGGC
>CAZZAU010000005.1:0-18156 GCA_964652725.1 uncultured Dehalococcoidaceae bacterium
CGGGAAAGGAAACATCAATGGAAAAGGTCAATCAGAGAATCGCCGAAGCGGTGGACAGCATCTGGCTGGTGGACACCCACGAGCATATCATGACCGCCGTCGAGCGCAACGAGTGTGCCGTGGACTTCTCCTATCTGTTTGCCCACTATAACTCCAGCGACCTCATATCGGCGGGGCTGCCGCCGCGGATGATGGAAACGGTACGCCTGCCGATGCACCGGGTGCGGGTGGAGGCATACCGGCGGCGCCGGGTAAAAAGGTTCATCCCCGAGCCCGCCCGGCGTGACCTGTCTCTGGAGGAGCGCTGGCAGGCTATGGAGCCGTTCTGGGAGGCCATACGGAATACTGCCTATGCCAGGCAGACGCTCATCACCATAAAAGAAATCTTCGGCATTGAGGACCTGAACCGTGATACTTACCGCCAGCTGTCCCGGGCCATAGACGATTCCAGAAAGCGGCCGGACTGGTACCGTTACGTGATGAAAGAGAAGGCGAAGGTTTCGATATCCATCGTGGACTGGCAGACCACGGACCTGGACAGGGAACTCTTCGTCTCCAGCATGCGGCCGGACCATTTCGTCGCCGTGCAGTCGCGGCCGGAGCTCACCGCTCTGGAAGAGGAGGCCGGCATGGCCATCCACTCACTGGACGACCTGGTGCGCGCGATGCGTACGGCGCTGGAAGGCTACGTAGCGAAAGGCGCGGTGGCGGTAAAGAGCGGCCTCGCCTACAACCGCGTGCTGCACTATGAAAAAGTCTCCCGTAGTGAGGCTGAGAGGGTTTTCAACCGTATCGCCGGACACCTGGGGGAGGGGATTTCCTGGGAGGAGGCCAGACCTCTCCAGGACTATATGATGCACCAGGTCATCCGGGCGGCCATCGAGGCCGGGTTGCCTATACAGATACACACCGGCTTGCAGGAAGGCAACGAGAATATCATCACCAATGCCAACCCCGCCCACCTGGTCAACCTGTTCATCGAGTATAAGGAGGCCAGGTTCGACCTTTTTCACGGCGGCTATCCGTACATGCACGAGTGGGCCACCCTGGCCAAGTACTTTCCCAACGTCCACGCCGACCTTACCTGGCTGTTCATCATCTCGCCGGAGATGGGCCGGCGCCTGCTTCATGAGCTTATCGAGACCGTTCCCGGCAACAAGATAATGGCCTACGGGGGGGACTCGATGACCGTGGAGATGGCTTGCGGCCACGCCAGGATGGCCCGCCAGGCGGTGACGCGGGTCCTTTCCGAGAAAGTGGCCGAAGGCTATCTGAGCGAGGATGAGGCCATCGGGCTGGCGGTGCGGATACTGAGAGACAACCCGGCTCGTTTCTACGGGCTCTCCGTATAGGGGCCGGGCGGCAGGCCGGCGAGCTCCTCGAACAATTGCACAAGCGCGGCAACGTCCTTCTGCCCCAGACCCCTGGCCCGGGCCATATGATAGATCTGGTAGTTCAGTCCGGAGATAAGAAGGGGCATATCCAGCGCCAGCGCGGTGTCCATGATGTTCTGGGTATCCTTGCACAGGATGTCCACGGTTGCCCTGGGCTCGAAGTCTCCGGCCGCCATCTGAGGGCCTATGCTCCTCAGCACGAAGCTGTCTCCCGCGCTCTTGCTGATTACGTTAAGCACGGCGTCCGGGTCCAGTCCCAGCTTTTTGGCTATCACCAGGGCCTCGGCCAGAGACGCAATGTTGGCGCTGACCAGTATCTGGTTAACGATTTTCACCGCCTGTCCCTCCCCCACCTTGCCCACGTGGAAGACGTTTCTCCCCATAGCCGCCAGGATGTCCCAGTGCTTTTTTACCACCTCTTCCTGGCCGCCCGCCATCAGAGACAGGCTGCCTGCGGCGGCGGCATGCCCGCCGCTCACCGGGGCGTCAATGACCCCCACCCCCTGCCGAGCGGCGGTCTGCGCTAGTTCGACGATGTGCTGCGGGGTAACGGTGCTGGTTACGATGAGGGTCGTTCCCTGCTTCATGCTACCCAGCAGCCCCTGCGGGGGCAGAGTGACCTTCTGCACCTGGGGATAGTTCAGCACCATCACCACTACGGCATCACTGGCTTCGCCTATCTCCAGGACATCCCGGGCGGCGCGGGCGCCCATCCTTTCCAGTTCGGTCACTGGCTCCGGCCGGACGTCATACACGGTAAGCGGGAAGCCCGCTTTCAGGATGTTGGCCGCCATCCTTTTGCCCATCGTGCCCAGGCCGACGAAACCAACCTTCTTGTCTGCCATACCTTGCATTGCCTTTCCTCCACTGCGATTCGCTGGTCTGCCTATCATATTCCTTTATACATTGTAGCCGGGCGCCAGTCAAATAATCGGAGGGGAGGTGCTCCTTAAATCCGCTCTGTCCCCCTTTACATAAAATGTAGATTGGTCGTTCCGCCTGCCTTTCGCGGAGGGAGAGCGAGAGAGGTTTCTGCGGGCAGGAATTCATGAAGGGGGCTTCGCCCCCCCCGCCGGCTCTTTACTGGCCACACCCGGCTGGTCTATGATAGTTAAAGGACTGTTGCTTGCTGAGGTGAGAGCCGATGAGCGAAAGAAAAGCCGCCTATCCCGAGAAGTACGAGACCGAGGTCCTGCTAAAAGACGGTTCCCGCATATTGCTGAGACCCATACGGCCAGAAGATACGGAAAAGTGGCTGGCTTTTTTCCGCCGGCTCAGCCAGCAAACCAAGTATCTGCGTTTTATGCGTGACCCCGGTGAGATGGGCCCTGAAGACGCCTGCCGGTTCTGCACCGTGGACTATCAGAACACTTTTGCCCTGGTGGCCGAGGTACAGAAAGAGATAGTGGCCATCGGGCGTTACTACCGGCTGCCTGGCAGACGCTCCGCCAGAGTCGCTTTTGCCATCGAGGACGCCTATCACGGCAAAGGCATAGGCACCCGGCTCATCGAATGGCTTGCCAACGCCGCCCGCGATAACGGCATCTCCCATTTTGAAGGCGATGTTCTGGCCGAGAACGAGCGGATGATGTCCGTGCTGAAGGACTACGGTTTTCACATTGACGCCGAACTCAGGGGTGGGGTCTACCATGTCACCATACCCATCGCCCGCAGCCGGCGGGTGGAAAAGAAAGAGGAGGAGCGGGAACACCAGTCCACGGTGACATCAATCCGTCACGTGGTGTCACCGCGTTCGGTGGCGGTAATCGGCGCCTCCCGTCAGCAGGGAAGCATCGGCCAGCTCGTCCTGCAAAACATAATCCACGGCGGTTACAGCGGGGTGGTGTATCCCATCAATCCCAAGGCGGATGCCATTCTTTCCATCAAGGCCTATCCTTCCGTGCTGGACGTTCCCGGAGAGGTGGAGATGGCTATCATCGTGGTGCCCACGCCTCTGGTGAACAGGGTGGTGGATGAGTGCGGACGGAAAGGAGTGCGGGCCATCATCGTCATCACGGACGGTTTCAGAGAGAGGGGCCGGGAGGGAGCAGCCAGGGAAGAGGAATTGCGCGAGATTGCTCTGGGGCAGGGTATGCGGCTGGTGGGCCCTAACTGTATGGGTATCATTAACACGGACCCGGAGGTAAACCTGAACGCGTCCTTCTCCCGCATCTTCCCCCCGCAGGGCAACATTGCCTTTCTTTCCCAGAGCGGCGCCATGGGGCTGGTTATCCTGGAGTACGCCCGCGACCTGAATTTGGGCATATCCAGCTTCGTCAGCGTGGGCAACCGGGCCGATGTATCCTCCAATGACCTGCTGCAGTACTGGGAGCAGGACAAACGGACGGAGGTAATCCTCCTGTACCTGGAGTCCTTCGGCAATCCCAGAAAGTTCATCCGCATCGCCAAGAGCGTCTCGGCGAAGAAGCCTATCGTGGTGGTGAAAGGCGGCACCACCAGGGTGGGCTCCCGGGCGGCATCCTCGCACACCGGGGCCCTGGCGACCTCTGAGGTGGTCTCGGACGCGCTTTTCCGGCAGACCGGCATCATCCGGGTGGACAGCATTGAGGAGCTGTTCGATGTAGCCAGTCTGTTTTCTAATCAGCCGGTGCCGGCGGGGAAACGCCTTGTCATCGTGACCAACGGCGGCGGCCCCGGCATACTGGCCGCGGATGCTTCCGAGCAGCACGGCCTGGTATTGCCGGAATTTTCCCCGGAAACCTGTGTCAGGCTGGGACAGATCATAAAACGGGATATCGGCTTGCATAACCCGCTGGACCTTACCGGCAGCGTAACACCGGAGGAGTTCGAGGGGGCGCTGCGGCTGCTGGCGGACGAACCGGAGGCTGACGCGGTGCTGGCGCTGTTCATTCCCGCGGCGGTGGTGGACTCGTCGTTGGTGGAGGATGCTATCCGGCGGGTGAGCCCCCTCTACCAGAGGAAAAAGAAACCTCTCCTTGCCTGCTTTATGGGGCAGCGGGGGTTCAAAGCCAGGCTGGGCACGCCCGGGAACCTGGTGCCGTGCTACCCGTTTCCGGAGGATGCCGTGGGCGCGCTGGCCAGGGCGGTGGAGTACCGGGAGATAGCCAGAAAGCCTCAGGGCCGGGTGCCCACCTTCCGGGGTATCAAAAGGGAACGGGCCCGCCGTCTTATCGAAGCGGCGATGGCCCGCAACCCGCAGCGGCCTTTCTGGCTCAGCGCAGGGCAGATCGCCGAGCTTCTCGATTGCTACGGGATACGCTGTGTTTCCACGGCGGTGGCCGCTACCGCCGATGAGGCGGCCACCCTGGCTGCAAAGGCCGGTTTCCCGGTGGCGGTCAAGCTCAATTCGGCTACCATCACCCACAAGACCGATGTGGGTGGGGTGGTGCTCAATCTGAACTCGGAGCAGGAAGTGCGCAGGGCTTTCAACGATATCAGGTCGCGTCTGGCCGGGATAGGCCGCGAGGCGGAGATGGAGGGGGTGATTGTGCAGGAGATGGTGGGTGGTGGGGTGGAGGCTCTGGCCGGTGTCACCCAGGACCCCACTTTCGGTCCGCTGATAATGTTTGGCCTGGGGGGAACCTATGCGGAGCTGATGAAGGACGTCGCCCTCAGGCTGCACCCGCTCACCGAACTGGACGCCAGGGAACTGGTCAGTTCGGTCAGGATGGCCAGGCTCTTCGAAGGCTTCCGCGGGAGTCCGCCCAGTGACACGGAGGCGGTGCAGGAGCTGCTGCTCAGGCTTTCGGCGATGGTTGAGGATATTCCGCAGGTCGCCGAGCTGGACTTCAATCCGGTGATGGTTATGCCCCGCGGGGAGGGGTACCGGGTGGTGGATGCCCGCATCAGCGTGAAATAGAGGCGGGCGGGGCACGGATTACAGGGCGCGGCATTTGTGCTAAAATTACGGTAATATTGCTCTGAGGTTCAGAAAGCGATGCGGAAGATTCTGCTTTTCCTTTTGGTGGGGCTGCTGCTGATGCTCCCGGCGCTGCCGGGCTGCGGTGGCGGGAATGACGAGATTCCCGAGGCGCTCAAAAGGCTGATAACAGAAACCGTCGATACGAGGGTAGACGAGGAGTTCAAGCTCGTGCGGAACTTCGATATGAACTCCGGCTATATGTGGCGGGAGACCCATGATGAAGACAGTCTCGAGCTGATGAAGAACACTATAGAGACGGAAAAACTGGCAAGCGGGTCCGTGGTCCTCAACCAGGCGTTCATTTTCAGGGCGCTGAAGAAGGGTACTGTCCTGGTCACGCTGGAATACCAGCGGGCCAGTCTGGGCGGGCCCGTAATCGCCAAAACGGAACTGATTCAGGTCAACATCAGATAAAGTGTTGGGATAAAGGCTGCTATTCCACCTCTGCTCGCTGTAAGGTCGCTCAGATGAAGCTGGACATCACTCTCTCGCCCGTATTGCTGCCCGAGAAGTTCGAGGGCGAGATATGCGCCGTCATCGATGTTCTCCGGGCCAGCACCACCATCGTGGCTGCTCTGGCCGGAGGAGCGGGTGAGGTGTGGCCGTGCCCGGGCGCCGCCGCGGCAAGGCAGGAGGCGGAGGCGCTAAGCGGAGGATACCTGCTGGGAGGGGAAGAAGGAGGGCTGCGTATCCCCGGATTTGACCTGGGCAACTCTCCCCTGGAGTACGCTGGTTCGCGCGCCGTGAACGGCAAGACCATCCTCTTCGCTACCACCAACGGCACTCCCGCCCTCGGCAAGGCCTACCGGGGCAGCCATCTCCCGGTCTTCATCGCCACGCTGGTCAATGCATCGGCAGCCGCGGCGGCCATGACGGCGCTGGCGGTCAGGATTATGCCCGCCGGCATACGGCTGGTCTGCGCGGGGCGCCACGGCCAGCCTTCACAGGAGGACACTTTCAGCGCCGGGCTGGTGGGCAGGAAGCTTGTGGAAGGTCTGCGCGGGAAGGGCATCGCCTGCGCGGTGAGCGATGCCGCGGCAATAGCCATGCAGTACCACGAGGCAAACGCTACCAGACCGCTGGATGTGCTGGCCAGCGGCGAGCACGGCCGCTATCTGCGGGAGATCTGTTTCGCCGCGGACATCGAGTTTGCGGGCAGGATAGACCAATATGACATCGTGCCCGTTTTCGACGGTGTGCGTATCGTGCGCGCGGGTGGTTAGCTACCGGGCAGGTAGTGATGTTTCAGGCGCTGGATGAACTGCCGGTCACGTTCACGCATCAAGCGGGCCAGAGATTCCGGCGTGTATTCAAAAAAGCCCTTGCCGGTCTTGGCGCCCAGCTCTCCTCTCGAAACCATCTCGCCCAGCAGCTTGCTCGGCTCGGTGGAGGAGCAAAGCTCGCCAAGCAGAGTCTGGTCCACCTTGTAGGTCACGTCCAGTCCGGCCAGGTCCCTGACCTGCAGCGGGCCCTGTGTCGCCAGGCGAAAGCCCAGACTGGTCACCACTGCCCGGTCCAGGTCCTCGGCGGTGGCCACTCCCTGCTCCAGCAGGTAGTAGACTTCCCGGTTCATCGCCGTCTGGACGCGGTTGATGATAAAGCCGATGATTTCCTTGCGTACCTTTACCGGCACTTTCTTGACTCTGGTGAGAAGCTCGTGCGCCGTCCGGTAGGTCTCTTCAGAGGTCTTCTCGCCGGGCACCACTTCGACCAGGGGCACCAGGTAGGGAGGGTTCATCCAGTGGGTGACGATGGCCCTTTCCGGCCGGGCCATTCCTTCCGATATCTGGGTCATAGGAAATGAGGAGGTGTTACTGGAGATAATGCTTTCCGGGCGGCAGTACCTGTCCATCTCCTGAAAAAGGCCTCTTTTCAGGTCCAGGTCTTCGATTACCGCTTCAGTGACGAAGTCCGCGTCACGGACCGTCTTCTCCAGCTCCTCTACCGGGACGACGCGGTCCAGTGTTTTTTCTACCTCGTCCCGGCTGATGAGGCCTTCTTCCGCCAGCGTTTCCAGGTTCGCTTTCATCCTGGTTTTGGCTCCGGCCAGAACGGGTTTGGCGGCATCGGTCAGCGCTACCTGATAACCTTCCTGGGCGTAAGCCTGGGCGATGCCGTGTCCCATCAGCCCCGCTCCCACTACTGCCACCCTGTTGATTTGCGCCACGTTGACAACCATCTGTGTCCTCCTTGCCTTGCATAGTTCCTGGCTTATGATAGTATATACCAGGCAGCCGGTTGATGTCAGGCCCCGGGCGGGCGACGTAGCGGCGCCGGCATTTGCTCTGCATGCCCGTTTTTGCTATACTTGGCTCGTATGCCCCCATCGTCTAGAGGCCTAGGACATCGGCCTTTCAAGCCGGTAACAGGGATTCGAATTCCCTTGGGGGCATTTATTTTTGCCCGTCAAACACCGGGATAAGGAGAGCGGCATGGAACTCGGTCTTCGGGACAAGATAGCCATCGTGACTGGGGGTGCCAGAGGTCTTGGCAGAACCATCGCCGAGGGATTTGTCGGGGAGGGGGCGAGCGTGGTCATCGGCGATATTCTGGTCGATATCGCGCAGGAGACGGCTGCCTCGTTGCAGCGGAAGGGCGCCAAAGCGGTGGCGGTGAAGGCTGATGTCCGCAGCAGGGCGGATGCGGATAACCTGGCGGAGGCGGCCTTAAAAGAGTTCGGCAGGATAGATATTCTGGTCAATGCCGCCGGGATAGTGCGTGAGAGATTGCTGACGGACATAGAGGAGGACGAGTGGGAACAGGTGCTGAGTATTAACGCCAAGAGCGTGTACCTGATGACACGGGCCGTGGCCCCGCATATGATGGCGGCCAGGCAGGGGAAAATCGTGAACATTTCCTCCCGCTCCGGCAAGGAGGCCCAGGCCGGACTGTCCCACTACGCCGCCTCCAAGTTCGCCGTCATCGGCTTCACCCAGGGGGCGGCCAAGGAACTGGCGCCCTATAATGTCAATGTAAACGCGGTCTGTCCGGGAATCATCCGCACCGATATGTGGGAGAAGATACTGGACTCCAGGTCGGCGCGCACCGGTGTTCCCCGCGAGGAGATATGGGCCAGGACCATGGAGACCATTCCCCTGAAGCGCCCCCAGCTCCCCGAAGACATCGCCTGGATGGTACTCTTTCTGAGCTCGGACGTCTCGCGGAACATCACCGGAGAGGCCATCAACATCAACGGCGGGGCGCGGATGGACTAGGTGGACGCCTTCAGGCCGTCGATGTAGCTGGCGAATTCTCCCACCGTGCTGAAGTCCTGCATCTTCTCAAAATCTATCTCGATGTTGTAGGCGTTCTCCGCCGCCACGATTATCTGTACCCAGTGCAGCGAATCGGCCTTGATGTCCTTCAGCGCAGTGTCCGGTTTTATCTCATCAGCGCTGCAGTGAGCGATGCGGGCGATTATTCTGCTTATCTCATCCTGGGTGGCCATGGCTGCCTCCTGTCCTAAGTCTCCTGAGAGGGAAGGGTCTGCTGCACTTTCTCCAGTTCCCGGCGCAGGGTGTCCACGAAGCCGGTCTCCACGGCCCGTGCCGTCTGTCTGATGGTGCCCGCAATCTGGGCTGCCCGGCTGGCGCCGTGGGCTATGGAGGCCACCCCGTTCACTCCGAGCAGCGGCCCACCGCCCATAACTACCGCCGGACTCATCAGCGTGTAGAGCTTGTCGGCGGTATTTTGCAGGTCTTCCGCGGCTACCTTGTCTTTCAGCTCGCTGCCAAGCCATTTCCGCACCGTCCTGCCCACTCCCTCGCTGAATTTGATCAGTATATTGCCCACGAAGCCGTCGCAGAGAACCACATTGGCCCTGCCGAAGGGGATGTCCATCCCTTCCACGTTGCCGATGAAATTGAGCCCGCTGCTCTTGAGCAACCCGTAGGCTTCTTTGACGAAATCAGTTCCCTTTCCCTCCTCGGCACCCACGTTGAGCAGCCCCACCGTGGGGTTCTCGATGCCCATGAAGCTGCGGGCGTAAACGCACCCCACCACGGCGAAGTTCACCATCTGATAGGGCTGGCAGCCCACGTTGGCTCCCAGGTCCAGGAGCACCGTTTTCGAGGAAAGCCCCAGGAAGGGCCCGCCCGCCACCGGCCTCTCGATGCCCGGCAGCGTCCCCAGGTACTGCAGGGCGCAGACCATGACCGCGCCGGTGGCGCCGGCGCTGACCATGGCATCGGCCTGGCCCTCTTTCACCAGGCGCGCGGCCACCGCCATGGAACTGTTGGGCTTTTTCAACACGGCCACGGCCGGCTGTTCCCCGTCCTGGATTCTTTCCGCGGCCTCCACCAGCCTTACCGGAAGGCCGGCAAGGTCTGCCCTGTTCATTTCCGCCTCCACCTCGGCCTTCGGGCCCGTCAGCACGACCTCTACATTAAGGTCGCGGGCGGCCTGGATGGCGCCGCGCACCACTTCACCGGGGGCAAAATCGCCGCCCATGGCGTCAACGGCTATCCTCACCCTGCCGGAAGCACCTTTCGCGCTCATCGCCCCTCCTTTTTTACCAGGTATGGCTTATGGCGTCCTTAGCGCAGACGCGATGGCAATTCATCTCCAGACCCTGACTGCAGACGGAAAATCCGGGGCAGAGTAGGGAAATCTTCTTGCGGGCTTCTTCTTTTACCACGGCCTTGCCCTGCCCGCTGTCATCGGGCATAACGGCGAAGAGTTGCGCCGGGCAGGCGGTTACGCATTCGCCGCAGCCGTCACAGCGGCCGGTATCGATGGTTATGAAGTAGCTGCCGGTGGCGTCGCTGTAGCCGTACTGGACACTAGCCTCTGCTTGCATTGCTTTGCCCAGGCACCGTTCTTCGGCGAAAACGGCCGCTCCCAGCGCCCCCACCAGCTGCGGGTCTTCGCAGAGCAACGGCTCCATGCCCACCTTTTTCCTGAGCTCGGCCACCATGCCGCTGTTCTTGGCGATGCCGCCGGTAATGGTGAACTTCTCCTCGAGAGACACCCGCCTGAGCAGGTTGAGGCAGCGGGTGGCGATGGCCTCGTTGAGGCCGGCCAGTATATCGCTCTTGCTCACTCCCTTGCGCAGATAGGCGATGGCCTCGGATTTGGCGAAGACGGCGCAGATGGTGTTGAAAGGGATGGCCCTGCCCGATTGCCGGGCGATTTCTCCGATTCTGGGGATGGGGATGTCCAGCACCTCGGCAATCATCTCCAGGAAGCGGCCGGTACCTCCGGCGCACTTGTCGTTCATAACGAAGTTGGTCACCCTGCCTTCGGCATCGCAGTTGATGGCCTTGCAGTCCTGTCCGCCCATATCGAGAATGGTTCTGACTTCGGGGTAATACCAGGTGATGCCGCGGGCGTGGCAGCTTATCTCGGAGATGTTCTCGTTGGCGAAAGGCACCAGAACCCGGCCGTAGCCGGTGGCCACAACGTAATCAATGTCATTCTGGGAAAGCCCGGTCCCTTCCAGAACCCTGGCGATAGTCATCTGCGAGGTCTTCACGCTCTCCGGGCCGGTATCGCAGATGACCGAGGAAATGATGTTATCGCCGTCTAGGAGGACGGCCTTGGCCGCCCGCGAGCCGATGTCAATGCCGGCAACTATCATCCAGGTCAGCCCCTTCGAAGGTTATTTGTAAACCCCTCACCCTTAATCTCTCTCCTTGCCAGGGGGAGAGGGAGAGGTTTCTCCCAGAGGGGCTTCCTCCCTCTATTACTCCCTTTATTTGACTCCCCATCTTTCAAGCTCCCGTTGATGCGAACCGGCTTCGCCCCGGTTTGCTCTGCTTGTTAAAAGAGTCCCTTCTCGATATTGTCCCTGGCTATTATGGCCGCCCCCAGCGCCGCCACCGTCCGGGGTGCCTCCGGCACCAGGACGGAAAAGCCCAGCTCTTCCTCCAGTATCCTGACCAGGCCCCGGTTCAGGGCCACCCCGCCCACCACCGCCACCTCTTTCTGCACGCCGAGGCGTTTGCACAGCGAGATAATGCGGCTGACCACGGAGGCGTATATACCGGCCACGATGACGTCCCTGGGGGTGGGGGGCTCGCGGTGGACGTGGGATATAACCTCGGACTCGGCGAAGACGGCGCAGGTGCTGGTAATGTCGGCCCGTTCTCTGGCGCCGAGGGACATGGTGGCCATCTCGTCCAGCGGCACCTGCATCAATTTGGCCATCTGCTGCAGGCACATGCCGGTGCCGGCGGCGCACTTGTCGTGATTGGCCCAGTCGGTCAGGCGGCCGCGCTCGTTGACCTTGATTACGGTGCTGCTTTCCGCGCCCATCTCGATGGCCATGCGCGCAGAGGGAAACAGGTGATTGACGCCTCGCGCCAGGCAGGTGGTGGTAGTTTTGGACTGCCTGCTGAAAGACACGGACTTACCGCCCACTCCGGTGGAAACTATATATACGTCATTCTGCCCGGCGCTAGCTTTGGATAATACGTCGTCGATGGCGGCCCGGGCGCTCACTTCCGCGTCCTCGCCGGAGCGGATGACGCTGCTGAAGAGACTGTCCCCGTTCAGGAGCACCACTTTGGTGGTCAGACTGCCGATGTCCACTCCCAGCGCCTGCATCTTACAGCCCTATCTGTCCTCCAGGAGCTCGAAGAACTGCTCCATTTTACCCCGTATCTCGTCTTCAGAGTTGACGGTCGGGTCCACGATGTCGCAATCGATGGTCAGCATGGGCACGTCCACGTCGTTGAGAATGTCTTTGAACAGCTTTACCGTGGCGCAGGTGTGCCGGCAGCCGATGAAAGCCCAGTAGATGGCCCCGTTAACCCGGTACTGCCCGGCGCAGGCAGCGACGTCCCGTAAGGCTTCCTCGCCCAGGGGGCCGTACATACTTCTTCTTTCCGGGATCATGGACGCTTTCCTGGCCACGCTCTCCAGCGGGCGGGTGGGGTCAAGCCGCCCTTCCGCCCAGCGGGTGAACAGCGGTTCCACCACGCTGACCATACCGTACTCCTGGCCGATTTTCTCCAAAAAACCCATCAGATACATCGGCGGCACGAACAGGGTCAGGATGCGGAAACGCTCCGGGGAAACGGCCCCTTCCCCCTTTCGCACCATCTCCGCCAGTTCATCGCGCAGGGTTTCCAGATATTCAATGGCCTCCGGCTGGCCGGGGCACAGATAGTCCGTGGTGAGCAACTGCAGAAAGCCCCGGTTGTGGAACGGCGATGGCACCCCCTTGCGCAGCTCACCTATTTCCCGGAACAGCTCCATCTGACGGTCCATTCCGGCCACAGTTTCAGACAGCCTGTTCCAGTCCATCTTGTGGCAGGACTTTTCCTCCAGGAAGGATATCATGTCCTGCAGCTCGCTGACCAGGTAGCTGTCCTCGGTATGGCTGCGCTGGAAGGGGTGGTCAAGATAGAAGCCAGGGCAGCCGTTTATTTCCATAAGCAGCTCCCCGCTTTTGGCGGAGTTATCACAGATGAGGTTGGACCACAGCATGGCATCCGGACGGGGCAGGGCGCCGGTGGCGAACGCGCCGGCCAGGCCGCGGTGCGGCGAGCATATCTCCGACACCAGCCCCAGCTCCGCCCCGGCGGCCAGAATGTCCGCCTGCTGTCCCAGGAACATGGCCATCATCCAGGTGGTCATCTCCGTGTGCAAGGGCACGATGTCCATGGCATAGAGAATTTCGGTGGGGAAGAACACGGTGTGGGCGGCGATGAACTTCCCCTGCTCCCTGGCCTGCATAAGCCTGGTGTAGTAGCCGGCCAGCATCTGATAGTACAGCGCTTCGCTCTTTTTCGCCTCCGGGCTGGCCCGGTTCATCCGGTCTATGATACGGCAGGCGCGTACGATGGCGTCTATCTTGCTGCTTTCCGGTTCCGCTCTTTTCATCTCTTTTTCTGCGCCTCTATCATCTCCAGGAAGGCTTGCACCCTGGTGGCAATCTGCCCCGACCCTGAGGTGCCGTATTCCACGTCCAGCGCCAGCACCGGGACGCCCACGTCTTTGAGGCTCTTCCTGAGCAGAGGCAGGTCATGGGCATAGGTCACGCAGTAGCGTATTATCTGGCTCACCGCTCCGTCCACTCTGAAGTCACGCATCAGGTCCACTATGCGGTTGAAACGCTCGTCCGAGGGCACCATGCGGGCGCAGGGGAAGTTGTTCAGGTAGCGCCGTGAGATTGCCCGCAAAGGGGACTCATCACCATCAATGACCACGGGGTCGGACCAGTAGCGGGTGCTGGTGCAGAGCTCGTCGGCCACTACCAGTCCTCCCTGCGCCTCTATCGACCTGATAAATTCCGGGTTATTCATTACGCTGCCCACTACCATGAGCCGTGCCCGGCCCTTGTGGGCGGCGCCGGACCGCGAGAGTTCGTCCAGCAGGTCCTCCAGCCACTCGTTGAACCGCTCTTTGGGCATGCGGAAGCTGGCGTTCAGCACTTCCATCGTCTCGGCGCCGGTGATAGGCGGAGACTCCGCCTTTCTGAAATCGTACAACCTTTTGAGCAGCGTACGGGACCGGTTATAGACTTCTATCGACCGGAAAAGCTGCTCGTCCGCGATGTCCGCGCCCAGGTATTCTTCCAGGTGCCTCTTGAAGTCGGCCACCTGCTCGTAGTATAACTCGTGGGCCTTCTGGTTATACTTGCGCGGCACGGTCAGTATGTGATGGAACGGTCTCTTTATGTAGTACTGCCACAGGTCGAAAAGGCGCCGGGCGCCGTCGCAGGTGGAGCCGGCTACCATTCCTTCCAGGCAATCGTACTCGCCCCTGATAGCCATCTGAAAGCAGCTCCGGGAAAAAGAGCAGTTGTTGATGTAGAGGTAGGCGTTGCCGTCTTCCAGCTCCATCTCCTGCGCATAGCCGGTGATGCGCACCGGAAGCAGACCGGCGGCGTGCATAATCTCCTCCGGCACATAGGTACACAGCCAACCGAAAATCTTCTTCCCCTGCTCCGCGCACTCGCGGATGTCCGCGGTCCGGGGAAAGGTCCGGTTGACTTCATGGAACCGCTCCAGGGTGCTTAACCCGGATTGACTGTGCCTGCCAGCTTCGATCACCATAGTCAGAGTGTCGGAACAGACGTTGTGTTCGCTATCAAGTAACCGTATCCTATTCCAGAAATTACAGGTCCGGATGGAAGCCAACGGCCAGGGCCCCCGGCCCCGCCCCGTAGCCCATCACCGGGCTGTACTCGCTGACAATTATCCGGCGGCAATCGAAGTTCTGCCGCAAGAGCTCGCTGAACCTTGCCGCCATTTCCGGCGCGGCGGCATGCATCAACATAAAGTGCAGCGCTTCCGATTCCGCTTCCTTCTTGATGAGATCGACAAGTTTCTGGTAGCCGGCCTCCCGGCTGCGCACCCGGTCCAGGAACTCTATGGTGCCTTCATCGGTAATGCGGTTTATCGGCTTTATGCCGAATAACGATGCCACCCGGGAGCCGAACTTGGACATCCTGCCCGTGCGGTACACATAGCGCAGGGTATCCAGCATCATCAACCCCATGGTCTTCTGTCTGGTCTTCTCCGCGATATCCGCCACTTCCTCGAGGCTCTTGCCCCGCGCCGCCGCCCTGGCCGCGGCCAGCACTACCAGCCCCTGAGAACCGGCCACCGTCCGGGAATCAAGCACCTTCAGGTTGATCTGCGGCGATTTCTCCTTGAGCTGCTCCGCCGCCAGCAGCGCCGTCTTGTAGTTGGCGCTGAGCGCCGAAGCAAGGGTGATGTGGAGAATGTCAGTAGTCTTTTTGCCCAGCTTGAGGTATTCATCAAGAAAATAGCCCGGATTGAGCGCCGAAGTGGTGAACTTGTCCGGGTCCTTTTTTATCAGTTCATAGGCTTCAGTAGTGCTCAGGGTTACGCCGTCTATGTAGGTGCGCCCGTCGAACACGATGTTGGCCGCGGGTACTATCGTTATCTGGTACTCCTCAGCCAGGGCCGGCGGGATTCCCGCCACGCTGTCCGTCATAACCGCTACGTTTGTCATCTCACCTGTCTCCTTTCACCTAACCGATAAGGTACCCTCCATCCGCCACGATAAGAGTCCCCGTGATATAGCTGGCCAGGTTGGAGGCCAGGAACAGGGCCACCCGGCCGATTTCATCTACTTCCCCCATCCTCCCCATAACCAGACGGGAGAGGAAAGATTTGAGCTGTACCTTGCCCTGGTTGGAGGCCGGCGCGGAGAAAAGCGAGCGCACACCTCCAGTTACGATACAACCGGGAGCTATGGCGTTCACCCGGATATCGTGCTTGCCCAGCTCCCGGACCAGGCTCCGGGTGAGAGACAGCACGCCGCCCTTGGAGGAGTCATAAGCGGCCATACCGTCGTAGGACGGGTGCAGAGCGTCAATGGAAGAGATATTGATGATGCAGCCACCCCGTCCCCGTTCAATCATACCCAGGGCCACCTCGCGACTGCACAGGAAAGTGCCGGTCAGGTTCACCGAAAGCACGCGCTGAAAATCCGCCTCTGTCATTTCCGCGAGCGGTATCCGGGGATAGATGCCCGCGTTGTTGACCAGGATATCGATGTTCCCTATCTTTTGCTTCACCGCCGCCGCCACCTCCCGCACCGCCTGTTCACGCCCTACGTCGCCGGCGACCCATTCCGCGCGGTAGCCGTATTTTTTCAGCTCGGTCCCGGCCTGCTCCGCTCTTTTCCCGTCCACATCCACCACCGCCACCGCCGCTCCTGCTTCGGCGAGCCGCCGGCAGATGGCAAAGCCGATGCCGCTGGCCCCCCCGGTAACCATAGCCCCTTTCCCGTCCAGTCCAATCAGCTCTTGAGCAGGCGGAAAATCGTTAGCCAACAGAAGCCTCGAATCCGGTGATACCTAGACTAACTATGCATTTTATATACAAAAGGGGGCGATGTCAAACGCTTGCTGTCCCCCTCTCAAACGTCACTAGAATGGAGCATAAAGGAAAAACCCGTTTGAAGGGACACAAGGGGGGTGAGTAAAAAACAGCCAGGCGCAAATAAAACCGCTTCCGGGAGAAGTTGCCCGGAAGGAGACGAAGGGCTGTCCGCGCCGTCTAGCTCTCCAGGAAGTCCTTGGTGCTGGGCAACTCGCCGCCGCGGCGGGGGTCGATTCTGGTGGCCTTGTCGAGCGCCCGTCCCAGCGCCTTGAACAGGGCCTCCGCCTTGTGGTGGTCATTGGTGCCGCAGACAACGCGGGCATGCAGATTTATGCCGGCCTCCACGGCGAATGACTCCAGAAAGTGCCTTATCAGATCCGTGGCAAAGCCGAACATATCATTGCCATGAAAAGAGAGGTTCAGCACCGCATATCCCCGGCCGCTGATATCCAGCGCAACCTCGGCCAGAGCATCGTCCATGGGCACGCCCGCTTCCCCCATACGGACGATGCCCCTCTTGTCTCCCAGTGCCTCCACGAAGGCCTTGCCCAGGCAGATGGCCACGTCCTCCGCCACGTGGTGCTGGTCATCACCGCTGGCCGATAGAGTAAGGTCGAAGACGCCGTGGTGGGCGAGCTGGGAGAGTAGGTGGTCATACATTTTGATTCCGGTGGAGACTTCCCATTTGCCCCCGCCGTCCAGGTCCAGCTCCAGGTTAACGGCGGTCTCTCTGGTCTCGCGCTTGATTGCTGCTTTGCGGCTAGCCATCTAACTCTGCCTCCAGTTCCTTCAGTACCCTGAGCAAGGTGTCAGTTTGCTCGGGGCGTCCCACACTGATGCGGATGCAGTTCTGCAGGAAGGCCTGGTCGAAGTAGCGCACCAGGATACCTCTGTACAGTAGCTTCTGTTGCAGGTCCGCTGCCTTTCCCTTCAGCACCGAGCACAGTATGAAATTGGCCTGCGAGGGTACGGGCTTGAGCCACCCCAGTCCCTCCAGCCCGCGGAACATTCTCTCCCTTTCCTCGATTATAGCGCTCACCCGTTCCATAAGGTAGTCCTTATCCTGCAGCGACCGGCTCACCGCAATAAGGGCAGCCACGTTGACGTTATAGGGTAGCTTGATTTTCAGCAGGTAGCCCGCTATCTCGGGCGGGAAGATGCCGTAGCCGACCCGCAGCCCCGCCAGCCCCGCCCACTTGCTGAAAGTCCGCAATATCATCAAATTCGGATAGCGGTCCATCAGGGGCAAGGACGTCTGGCCGTAAAACTCATAGTAGGCCTCGTCCACCAGAAAGGGGAGGCCGGTGTCCGCGAGGGCGCGTATGTCAGCCTCCGGCGTCACCGTTCCGGTGGGACTGTTGGGATTGGCCAGTATGAGGAGCCGGGTCCTGGAGGTAATGGCTTTCTCTATCGCGCTGACATCTATGGCATAATCGTCCTTCCGGGAGATGTTCACCAGCCTGGCACCGTTGACCAGCGCGCGGATGCGGTACATATCGAAGGTGGGAATGCAGTTGACCACCTCGTCGCCGGGCTGAGCGAACAGGCACAGGATGTCATCCAGCAGTTCGCCGCTGCCACACGCCGCCACGATGCGTTCGGCGCTTGCGCCGGTGTACTCCTGAAGTTGCTGGCGGAGCTGGCCCTGGGAAGCATCGGGGTAGATATGCCAGTTCGCGTAGCTGGAGAGCGCCTTTGCTACCTCGGGGGAACAGCCGTACGGGTTCTCATTGGCGTCCAGCTTGATGATGTCCTCCGGGGCTACTTCCACTTGCCCCCGCAGGGTCTCCGGTGCCCTGTGCGCCGAATAGCTGCCAAGCGTCACCAGGTCGCGTCTGACCAGCTTTTCTATTCCCACCGTCGCCCACCTTTCTGTTTACGAGCTGACAACAAACGAACTACCTGCTCTCCGGGCAGCCCCGCATACACTTCCGCCAGCGGCCGGAAAATTTCCGGAAGGCGCTGCGCGGGCAAACCTTCCCCGACAATAATTTTGACCATTATGGTATAAGCAGATGACATGTGTCAAATTAAAGCCGGGGTCTTATGACAATCT
>CAZZAU010000006.1:0-18133 GCA_964652725.1 uncultured Dehalococcoidaceae bacterium
CAATTTCGTGCCTGAGACCACCCCAAAAACGCCTTTTACTGTAGAAGTTGAGTCACTGTGAATATCACGGTGAGGCAAGCTGATGGTTGGCCGGGTCCAGGCAACTACCGGCAGGCCCCCAGACAAAAGAGAATGTAATCAAGATGGGCGACTATGGAAAGAAGCTCAAAGAGCTATGTGCCAGGATAGCTCCTGACCTGGACAAACTGCGCTAACCAGGACAAAAAAGATGCCTACACCTACCTTGATTTGAAGGTCACGGCTACGCCGGAAGGTGTAGACATCAAAGGCTATCTTAAGCCAGACGTGATTAAGGCTGATTCGTGCCTACTCACCACTGGACAAACATCGGAATGTTTGCCATTCCATGCGTACTATAGCTACACTTAATCATTGATTTACTTTCTAGTTTTGTCTTGGCTGCTAAAAGTTATCTGATTAAATATTTCTATTATCCTCTTAGGCGTTTCCTTGGAATCTAGAAGTAGTTCTGCTCCACCCCCATAAATCTTTAACCGTATCTCCCATTTTTCCTTCATGCCGGGAGTGTAACGTATATAGTGCTTCTTCAAATTGATTTTGGCAAATTGCTTTTCCAGTTCCCTATTGTGATTCAGGAGAGTAGTGATTTCGTCTTTGTGTTCCTGCAATATTTTGTGGAGACTTTCCTCAAGTTCTTTTTGTAACTGCCTGTTTTCACGCTTTTGATGGATTTGGTGAAAAATATATGATGCTGTCAACGAAGCGAAGATATCGTAAAATATCTGAGAGAATTCTCTTAGATGCCGTAAAATTTCAAATAGAATCTCGGGTGCTGGTGCAGGAGGTTCTGGGAAAGTCAAATCTAGAAGGAATTGTTCACGAACGTTGGGTTCATCGCAAAAAATTTCAATGCGGCAATCTTTACTATGTCATCAGTCTTGCTCCGGTCGCCTAAAAAAATCTGCAATTCCTAGCTGACTCCTGCTGGTTCAGCATTCTTAATCGTGACGGTAGGATTGGGATTTCGCTTTGGAATGGGAAGGCTGCGCTCTTTAAGCAGGGCTATGTGTTCTTCCATTCCCCACTTTGCCTTATATAGGCAGTCCTCTACAGAGTTGCCTACTCCGGTAAAACCCTCCAGGTCTGGTGAATAGAAGGTAAAAAATGCGGGGTCTTCCGTTGCTTCTATTATGAGGGAATATTTCAAGTCTATCATTTTATTTACACCCCTTTCCCCTTCAAACCGGCTGCCTTCAAAATCGCTTCGCAAGTGCCTTTTGGAATTTCCTTAGAACCATGATAGTCTATGCGAATCAGTCTATTCAAGCCCTCTTTGCCGTAGTACTGGACGGAGCCCTTTTCTTTGATAAGCTCGAATCCGTTTCGCTCAAGAAGTCTGACCAGCTCGCTAAACTTCATAGATGGTGGAATTATAACATAACTTCAGGACAACATCCTGCTTTTGATGCTAGAATAGCTAGACATGGGAAAGCAAGACATTAACGAATACGACAAATCTTATCACCCGCCTGAGACAATAAAGCTGGATTACTGCGCTGCCGTATTATCAGTGGTGTTGGAACAACACCCTAAAGCCCAAGAATTATTTGAAGATGTTAAAGATTGCATGTTGTTACTTGGCGTACAGGAAACATTTTCTACCATCGAGCGTAGAATCCCTGATAGTAATAAATTACTTAAGGGCATGGTGAAAAAAGCAGGTTACAAAAAGAATGCAAAGCCTGAAGATAATCCGGCGAAGTCCGCGAGACGATTAATAATAGGCGCAATAAGTATGATTACCAGTATAAAAAACAAGCTCATGTGGCTAATATTGATAAGCAGTAAACGTAGGCATGACCTTAAAGTATTAGCTAGAAGCGTGGATAACTTTATTAGAGTTTGTTTCAATTCGGAATCTGCTCGTGCAAAAGGGAATTACCGTATTACGGGAAATACTTCAGATACGTTGGCAATGTTGGTATTTGTTCGCGCTCTGCTCGATACAAATGAAAAGTACAAAAGGATAATTAAAAGATTTAGCCGAATACCCGCGTTAAAATACGGTAAGAGACGATTCTCTGTAGAAGCAGTATTGGATGGGGATATGCCTGCACTTGCGCAGAGGTCGCTAATCAAACAGTATATGGAAGCTGGTTATAAATTTAAGCACAGTAGAATTATAGAAACTACAGCCTGGCGTTGGTATCAATGCCGGGTCGTCCACAATGGACCTACAGCTTACTATTATCAACAATTAAAGCAAACTACAATGGAAGATATGGTTGTGGTAGAGCCTGAGAACCTGCTCCACGAGCTGAAAGAATTTGATGCGGCTCTCGGCTATTCTAGGAAGAAAACCGGAAAACGTAAAACTCAATAAATTTAGTTAGCGGCAAAGGTACGAACGACCACTCAGAAATGGGTGGTTGTTTCATTTTGTACATAAAATCTACAGTGTGCCACGCATAGCATATACAGATTATTCACAGTCCACTGCCGTAAATTCCATGCCATCATCAAAGCATGGCAAGGGCAAATAGCAGGACGGTTCAAAACAATCCTGAAGTCACTTTCAGCATTGAACTGCGTCTGGCTACTCCTGAACAGCTAGAAGCCGGTAAAAGGCTATTTTCAAAACTCCTGGCAAAAGCTCAATCATCCATTGACACAAGTCAAGAATCAAAACAGGTTGATGCCAAAACTTAACGGGTACAGTCGGCGAGGGCGGACGGCGGAAGCCGCCGCCCGTGAAGCCCCTCATTAACTAACAGGGGCGTTCTGAATAGTAAAAAGGGGGTAAAAGGAAATGAAAATTGTTGCTTCCGGTGTGGATACTGTAGTTATCGGGTTCACGATTCAAAGTTACCTGGACGTGGATAATTTCGAGGCACTAACTGAGGCCAAGAACAAAGCTGGTGAAAAGCAATTCGACAAAAAGGGCTGCTCGGTGGAATGGTTCGGGACGGAATTCAATATGACGCCTCGTGGTGCGATGGGCTATGAGTGGGTCATGCGTAACGCTGACGTGATGGTCTGCATAGCAAGGGAAGCACGGGGCGGCTCGGTTATTCCTGAAGTCTACGTTACTTTCTCAAGTGAAAACCTTTGGACGCACGGGCTGGACGGTGCGGTCATGGCGTTTAAACGATGGCTGTCCAGGTGGGCGGTGCTTATAGATAGCAAAGTGTCTAGGGTTGACCTTTGCCTGGACGTGGCGATGCCGTTTCCTGAAATAGACATTAAGACTGAGATAGTCTCACGGGCACGTAAGAAAAGGCGGGTTAATGAGGAAAAAATCGAGCACCATGTAGAATGTCGGCGGGATACTGGCTACCGCTTCGGCGCTGGCGACCTGGTTGGGCGTTTCTATGACAAGACAAGCGAGGTCAAGGTATCACAAAAAGAATGGATGCGGGAAGTCTGGAAGGCGGAAGGCTGGGACGGTGAAACTCCGGTAGTCCGGTATGAGTTTCAATCCCGCCGGAACTTCCTTAAGGAAATGACCGTAAATAGCTTCGATGACTTGAAAGCTCGCCTGGTTGATATATGGCGTTACTGCACTAATGACTGGCTTCGGGTCTGTGACAAGGGTTCGACTACTAACCAAGCACGCTGGAAGTCAAAAGACTATTGGACGCTGATTCAGCAAAGCTTCAGCCTGTTCGGGCAAGCCTACGGCGTCTTACGCATGAAGTCAAAGCAAGTCCGGTATGACCACTTGCTAAAACAACTTCGCGGTTGTGCTGTCTCTGCCGTTGCATCTCTCGGCTCTGGTCACGGCACGGCTATGGCTATGTTCAAGCTCACGGATGATTTACGGCGTATGATTAAGTCGGAGGACTTTCTTACCGATGTGGCAAAGCGTCAAGGGGTGGTTGCCAATATGGAAAAGCCGGCTACTCATCTGGTTGATGCGGCTTTACGGATGGGCGCTGAAATTATCTCGGTTGGATTTGGATAGCAGTATTGAACTGCCGCCTGATTAAGCCTTGAGAGCGAAGGCGGATAAGCTCCCTCTCTCTACCTTATCCGCCGTAGCGAACAAGGACGCAAGCCCCAAAGGGGCGCTCCAGCAATGCCTCGCCTAGCACGACGGTTGCCTGTGAATAAGATGTGTGGTCTACTTTGGCTGGTAAATAACTTGGTTTTCTTGAATAAGCTTAAGCTGCTCGCTAGAATTATTTTGCTCATAGCGATTTAACGTTAATTTATATTTATCTTGAATGTGCCCATTATTCAATCTGTCTAGAATCATATTATAATATTTATCATCAATTTCTGCGGATATATATTGTCGATTATTAACTTTGCAAACCTCTATTTCTGAACCACTTCCACCGAAAAGAACTAAAACAACATCATTGGGCAATGTGCAACTTTTGATGAGCAGTTCAGAGAGCGCCTGTGGGATTTGGCAGGCATGAAAAGTCTTTTCTTTGCTGACATTCTTTACAAGATTAAAGAAAATCCAATCATAAGGCATTCTTCCTTTTGAACCGTTTGCGATGTTACCTCTTATTCTCCTGTCTGTGGGATTAAGATAAGGAACTGCCACATTATCTTTATAAAAGTTATTATGTGCCGTTTTCCTGCAATGTAGTATGCTCCTATGTGCGGTCGTAAAACGTTTAGGTGTATGTCCGACATTAGTGTTATATACCCAGACATAGTCTGAGACTTCATAACATGCTTCATCCAGATACTTTACTCTTAGATAAGAGTTTTGCTTAGGATAATTAATGAGAAACATGTTACCGGTATCTTTTAATACCCGCAATGATTCACTTGCTAGTTCAATATACCACTGAATATAGTCATCGAAAGATTTTTTGTAATACTTATCACCGTATTTTACGCCCACATTATAATCAGGGTCTCCATAGACCATATCAATGCTTTTATCAGGCAATTCTCTGAGAAGGTCTAGAACATCCTTTAAAAAAATCTTGTTCAAATATTGTTCGATGCTCATATCAATATGCTGTTCTTCCTGGCGATTATTGCCAATTATATCGCATATACGACATATAGTCAAAACTATTTCTATTTCGCCTTATTAGATTTCCGTCCCGGCTTAGGCGACAATGCAAGGTAATCCTGCACGGCAGAATAGGTTGTCACATAGTTTCTACCAATACGGCGTCCAAACATTTTACCTTTTTGTATCAACCGGCGTAAATGGTCGATTGAATAACCTGTATTTTCTGAAGCCTCGCTAAGGGGTATATATTCCTCATTGTTCATGGTTTAACTAAAGCACCAAAAACGATTATTTTGATATATAACCATTACAAACTCGAAGTATTTCCTCTCGTGTTGCCGGAGCAACGCCTTTACCTCGCGCAAATTTGATACATACATCAGAGAATTGTATCTTGCCAGATACATATCCTATAATACTGAGATGTGTTAGAAGAGTATTAACCCTGCCTGTTTCCCTTATCCAAGTATCAGGTTTGGTCTGTTGCATACGATAATAATATTTACAATCCTCGTTCCAAGCAAGTAAGTCATTATAGTGTAAAAATGCTTCAAAGCTCATTCCTCCCCAAGAGGGTGAAATACTTGATATATTTTGAAGCATTTGTTTAACGGGAGAATACTTATATAGTGGGAGAATTTCCTCAATTTCATCGTGAATAGTAGTTTCCTGACCGTCATCATTGTATGAAAGTTGGCGTATGGTCGTTCTATGAGGGGTTGTGGCAAGTAGATGGTCATTCATAAAAGCCATTCGATAGAATACGGTTGCTAAAACAGTAGCCCATTCTGGATTGACATCAATCAAAATTTGCAATCCGTCGAAAAGAATGTCCCAAATAGCTTTGAAGTCAAGGTCACTACCATATTTATTATCTGTTTTTATTCTAGGGAAAAAATCCCAAGGTCGGGTTTTATCATTATTTCTGGCTGTCTCTTTACCTGGGTATTGGATTAAGACTTCCTCGTTGCTCTGAGTTTTGGTGATTAATATTTGCTTCGTGCCTTTACGGAAAGCAAGACCGGTTCTAGGTAAATCTATTATCCACTGAATATTATGTTTTCTCTTTGCTGATGATTCAGACCTTAAAGAAGTATTTTGGATGTGTGTAGATAATATTTCTTCTAGCAATTGTTTTCAACCTCCTGAATTAGCGAATAAGCCGGAACATCTAAAGCTTTAGATATGCGGAATAATGATAATAAAGAGACTGTCTTAAGACCTCGCTCTAGTTCGCTAATATAAGTACGGTGCAAATTAGCGCGATCAGCCAGTTCTTCTTGAGAGAGATGCTTAGCTTTACGATACTTACGGATTACTTTGCCGAAGTCTTTTCTAAATCTAATTTCCATTTCTTGATTCATGGTTAAATAATGCAACTTTGTAGTCTGATAGTCTACAGACTATAGACTGAATAATGGCAAAAATACCTTGACATTATGAGGTTATATCCATATAATTAAATTATGAAAAAAGAATTAACCACTTATGAGTGTTTGAGGTGCAGGCATATATGGATACCAAGAACAAAAAAACCTAAATATTGTCCTGCCTGCAATTCTCCTTACTGGAATAAACCAAAGTGGAAGGGTGTCAAGAAATGAAAGCCGCTATCTATTGCCGTGTATCAACTGAAGGTCAAGAGCAGGATGGCAGAAGCCTGCAAACTCAGTTGGAAGCCTGCCGGAAGTATTGCCAGGCTCGGCGCTATGAAATCGGGCAAGAATTAAGCGAAGCCTGGTCGGGACTATCTCTTGAACGTCCAAAGCTGAATGAGCTTCGGGAACTGGTACGCTCGGACGGAATAGATGCTGTGGTAGTCTACAGCCTTGACCGCTTCTCACGTGACCCTGTGCATGGCGTTATTCTCATGCAGGAACTTGAAAAGCACGGCGTCAACCTGGAAGCCGCTACCGAAACGGTAGACAATTCGGAAGTCGGCAAGCTGGTTTTCTACATCAAGGGCTATGCGGCAAAGCTGGACGCTGAACGGCGGCGGGATGCTACCGGACGGGGCAAGCAAGTCGTCCTGAAAAGCGGTAGGATGCCTCAAGGCACGGGTATTGGCATTTACGGGTATCAATGGATTAAAGAATATAAAAAGCGGACTCCTATCGAGCGTGAATCCCAGATAGTGAAACGTATGTTTGAAATGGTCGCTGACGGCAAAAGCTGTTTCAGTATTGCCAGAACTCTAAACGAGGAAAGCATACCCACAAAGTCGGGTAAGAAGTGGGAAGCTCGCACGGTAAGCCGGATAGTCCGCAATCCTGCCTACATGGGACTAACCTATTTTGGACAAACTTCGGGTAAAAACCACGAAAAGAAGTCTCAAGAATCCTGGCATGTCCTGCCGGACGTTACCCCTGCAATTATCAGTAAGGAACTCTTTGAACGGGCGCAAGCTGCCCTGGCTCGGTCAAAGGAACTTCATCCTGGCAAGGCAAAGCATGAATACCCGCTCACTGGCTTTGCGGTCTGTGGGTACTGCGGAAGTCCTCTGGTTGGTCATTCGCTCAGGGGTGATTACCGCTATTATCATTGTCGGGGGACATATCCGACTGCTTCACGTAAGAAGATATGCGATGCCAGATACATCAAAGCTGACTGGCTTGAAGGCGTGGTATGGGAAAAGGTTAAAAGCGTCCTCGCCTGTCCTGAACTGCTCCTGGCTGAAATCCGCAAGCAAACTGAGGCTGAACAAAACCAAGTTGCGGACGGGACGCTAGACCAGGAAATAAAGTCTTTCAACCGGAAACTAAAGCAATATGCGGGTCAAGAACGGCGGCTTATGCAGGCGTTCAAGCTCGGCTTTACTCCTGATGTAGTCCTGGACGAAATGAACCAGACCAAGCAGGAAAAAGAAGCTGACCAGGCACGGCTTGCCTCTCTCATTCAGACAAAAGAGAATGTAATCAAGATGGGCGACTATGAAAAGAAGCTCAAAGAGCTATGTGCCAGGATAGCTCCTGACCTGGACAACTGCGCTAACCAGGACAAAAAAGATGCCTACACCTACCTTGATTTGAAGGTCACGGCTACGCCGGAAGGTGTAGACATCAAAGGCTATCTTAAGCCAGACGTGATTAAGGCTGATTCGTGCCTACTCACCACTGGACAAACATCGGCATAACCACGTGGATGTAATTCTCGGTGCCCACCGGGCGGATGACGCCGGGGCTGGAGGGATTGGTGGTCTCAAGTGCCACCTGCGGCTCCCGCAGCACGCTGAGTACATCGATGAGGTACTTGCCGTTGAAGGCTATCCTTGCTTCCTCGCCGTCCACTTTGGCGTCGATTTCTCCCACGTCATCGCCGATTTCCTCCGAGCGGGCGGAGACGGTCAATTTGCCCGTCTGGAGGTCGCTGCCCGGGCTGAGCACCAGCCTGACGATGCCGCTACCGTCCCGGGCGAAGATAGAGGCCATTCTGGTAGCCCGCAAAAACTCGGGCACGTTCACCACCATCTGCGTGGTGTAGTTCTGCGGGATAAGCTGGGTGTAATTGGGGAAAGAGCCCTGGACAAGCTGGGAGACCACCTCGATGTCCTTTAGGCGGAACAGGGCCTGGCTTTTGTTGGGGTTGACCAATATCTCCACCGGCTGCTCCTGGTCTGCCAGCAGCCGCTGCAACTCCGAAAGGGTGCGGGCGGGGATGATTACCTCGGCGGGCTGTTCCACCGGAGAAGCGAGCTTCAGACGGTAAACCGCCAGCCTGAAACCGTCGGCGGCGGCCAGTGTCAGGAGGTCGCCATCGAACCGGGCGTCCACGCCGGTGAGCACCGGGCGGGACTCCTCGGTGGCGGCGGCAAAGACCACGTGGCTGATGGCCTGTTCGAGGGACTCCGCTTCTGCCGTGGTGCTGATTCCTTCCTCGATTTTCGGTATGGGGGGAAAATCCTTGGCGTCAACACCGCTTATGCGGGCCTCGAAGCGCGCACACTTGAGTTCCAGGGTGCGGGTGCGGGGTGAGAGGCTGACGTCAATCCTGTCGCTGGGGAGAGAGTTGACGAACTCGCTGAGCAGACGGGCGGGAATGGTTATGGCCCCCTCCTCCTCTACCCTGGCGCCCAGCCAGCAGGTGATGGCCATTTCCAGATTGGTGGCGGACAGCTTCAATCGCGACTGGTCTGTGGCCAGAAGGATGTTGCCGGTGATGGGCAGGGTGGTGCGAGCAGCCACCGCTCTGCTCACCACGTTCAGCCCGCGATTGAGGTTTTCCTGAAGGCACGATAATTTCATGGCTACAGCCCCTTCTTCGTTGGTGCTGTAGTATACAACAATTCAACCGGCTTATTCAAGGGTTATAGTTCCGCTCTTGCCGCCGCGCTTGCTGACGAGCCGGAGGTTTTCTATTCTCATACCGCGGTCCACCGCCTTGCACATATCGTAGATGGTGAGGGCGGCCACGGCGGTGGCAGTGAGTGCCTCCATTTCCACTCCGGTCTTGCCTGTACTTTCCACGGTTGCGGCAAGCTCCACAGTGCCGGCCGTATCATCCGCGCTGAATTCTATGCGGACGTCCGCGATGAGCAGGGGATGGCACAGGGGAATCAGATGGGGTGTCTGCTTGGCGGCCATAATGCCGGCCAGGCGGGCGACGGAAAACACGTCTCCTTTGGCCACCTGTCCCTGTTTTATGAGGGCAAGGGTGGAGGGTTGCATTCTGACCGAACCCCGGGCCACCGCCTGACGGTTAGTGTCTGGCTTGCCTGAGACATCCACCATCCGCGGCCGGCCGGATTCATCCAGGTGCGACAGTTCCGTCAACCTCAGCCTCCCACCTGCGAAAAGGGGCGGTCTTTGGGCACAAAGCCTTCGGCCAGGCGGTGCTGGCGGGGCTTGTCGGCTACGGCCTGCTTTATCAGTCTTTTGAGCTCTTCACCCGTAATATCGTTGCGTAAAGGCTCTTTCAGGTCTACCTCCTGCTCGCTGAGCAGGCAGGGGCGGAGCTTGCCGTCCGCGGTGAGGCGGAGGCGATTGCAGTGGAAGCAGAAATGCTCGCTGACCGGGGTGATAAAGCCGATGGTGCCTTTTGCCCCCTTCAGCCGGAAGTACTGGGCCGGACCGTTGCCTTTGAAAGTGCAGCGCTCCAGCTCGCCGAGTGCGGCCAGACGCTGTTTAATGTCGGTAACGGAGATGAAGGTGGAGGATACTTCGTTGAAGGGCATATGTTCAATGAAGCGGACGTGCCAGTCGTCGTTTATTGTCCTGGCCGCGAAGTCGGCAAGCTCGTCATCATTGGTTCCGGCCATCACCACCATGTTTATCTTGACCGGATTAAGGTCTGCCGCGCGCGCCGCCTCAATGCCCCGCAGCACGTCATCAAGCTCTCCATAGCGGGTAATGCGTTTGAACCTGTCCGGCCGCAGGGTGTCCAGGCTCACGTTGACCCGCTTGAGGCCGGCGGTTTTCAGTTCGGCGGCGAAAGCTGCCAGCAGGGTGCCGTTTGTGGTCAGGGAAACGTCATCGATGCCCGTGGTGTCTGCCAGCATGCGCACCAGGTCGGGCAGCTGCAACCTCACCAGCGGCTCTCCGCCGGTAATCCTGATCTTTTTGATGCCCAGCTCGGCGGCGGCGGCCGCGATGCGGCTGATGTCTTCATAGCTTAGAATGTCCCGGTGCGACAGCAGATTGATGCCTCCGGCCGGCATGCAGTACATACAGCGCAGGTTACAACGGTCCGTTACCGAGATGCGCAGATAGTCAATAGGGCGCTGAAAGGAGTCCGAAAGTCCGGTCATGAAACCATCTTACCTTTTCATTATGAAGTATAGCAAATATCATTACTCCGTCAAAAGCCTCTGCAATGCACGGGTTACCTTTCTGGCAGCGCGGGCACGGTGGCTGACCTTGTTTTTTTGCGTCGGTGTCAGCTCCGCCATAGTCCTGTCCAGTTCGGGCAAATAGAAGACGGGGTCATAGCCGAAGCCGTGCTCGCCCCGCGGGGAGAAAGCAATGTATCCCGCGCATTCACCCGAACAGAATTCAACCCTTCCCCCCGGCGAGGCCACGGCGATTATGCAGCGGAAACAGGCGGTGCGTTTCTCCCACGGCACTCCTTCCAGGCGGGCCAGCAGGTAGCGTATACGGTCCATATCCGAGGCGTTCTCGCCGGCGTAACGGGCGGAAAGGCGCCCCGGCTCACCGCCCAGTGCATCCACCTCGAGGCCGGAATCATCGGCCAGAGTGAGCAGCCCGCTCTGCCTGGCTATGGCCGTGGCCTTGAGGCGGGCGTTCTCTTCCAGGCTCTCCCCCACCTCCTCGACGTCTATCTCTATGCCTTGCTCGGCGAGAGTGACGAGGCGGTAGGGGAGGTCCGAAAGCAGGCTGCAGTACTCCCTTACTTTTGCCCGGTTGTTGGTACCCAACAGCAGTCTGGGAAACATTGGACCTGGGGCGGGCGCTACCCGGTGAGGTCCTCCACGGGCATGGCGGCCATGGTCAGGGTCTGCAGGGTGCCCCTGGAGCCCAGCTCAATGGCCACCCTGGAGATAGCCTTGTTGTCCGGCGCCTCCAGGATATTGATAAAATCGTATGGGCCCAGAAGGGCGTACTGGCAGATGATTTTCACCCCCATGGCTTCCACTTCCTCGTTCACTTCTTTGAGTCGCTTGGGGTTTGATTTCAGGGTCTTCCTGCCTTCGTCGGTCAGACTGGTGAGCATGACGTACGTGGCCATTGGTTCGCCCTCCTTTACATAAAATTCAGCTGGCAGTTTCGGTATCTTTCCGGTTGCTCTCTTCGCCGGAATATCCGATTTTACCACTTTAGCCGGCGGGTCGGCTAGGGCCGAGGCGGCAAAACGGGAAGTTACCACCCTGTCAAATCCGGGGTTATGGATGCTTATACTGGCTTTTCCGGCAGCCGGCGCCGTGCTACAATGGCTAAGGCCAAAGGAGCTACTTAGGGAGGTAACAGAATGTCCACCAGAATGACGGAGGAAGAAATTTACAAGCTGGCCAGGAAGAAGGTAGAAGATAAAAAGGGGTTTTACATACATCTTACCGCCTACGTCTGCGTGAATGGACTGCTCGTGATTATCTGGACGGTCAGTGGGCGCGGCTTCCCCTGGTTTGCCGTTCCAGCGGGTGGATGGGGAATCGGCATAGTATTCCATTTTCTGGGCGTGTTCGTGTTCGGACGTCAGAGCGAATGGGAGCGGCGGGAGGTTGAGAAGGAAGCGGAACGTCTCAGAAAGGGCCAGTAGCTCTCACGTGGCGTGGCGCGGCAGTTTACGCCGGACCCGCAGGTAATGGGTTACGCCCGCCAGGCCGGGCAGGGCGATGCTGTAACTCACCAGCATTCCCGGGGCCCCGAGCCACCAGGACACCAGGGGCAGCGGCACAAACAGCAGGGCACAGGCCATGGTAACGTTTTTTCTGAGCAGCAAGGCCAGAACAGCCGGCCCCGCCGCGATGAGCACGGGTTTGGTAAGCACGGCCAGGAATATGCCGATGGTAGTGCTGACGCCTCGCCCTCCCCGGAAGCCGATGAACACCGGCCAGTTATGGCCGATGACCGCTGCCAGGCCGGCGGTCAGAATGGCGAACTGTGACAGGCTGGCCGTCTGGGCAATCAGGATGGCCAGGATTCCCTTGCCGGCATCAAAGAGGCCCACCGCGATACCGGTCTTATGGCCAAGCTCGCGATAAGCATTGGCCGCGCCGACATTGGCGTCGCCCACCTGCCGGATATCTACATTGCGCGTGAGATAGCCGGCGATGTATGCGGTGGGGACGGAGCCCAGCAAGTAGCCCAACAATACGAACAACCAGGCCATAACCGCGGTCCGCAAGGTTTTCTGCCGGGAGTGGGACTCGAACCCACAAGGGTTGCCCCGGCGGATTTTAAGTCCGCTGCGTCTGCCGATTCCGCCACCCCGGCACGTTCAAAGTAATTGTAACCGGAAGCCACTGGGGCGTCAAGGCGGGGAACTCCGGCATAAAAGAAAGCCCGCCGGTCACAGACCGGCGGGCCATGCTGTTAGTTTCTTCTGTGCTAGACCAGGGACGGTATACTGATGGAGGCCGTCTCCAGCTGGTTCTTCCCGGCCATTATGGCTTTCTCCCGCTTCTCCGTTATCTCCACTACCTCGGGGAATCTGTCATAGAAGTACCTTACCTTGTCTATGGTCTTGAGCTCGGACAGCACCACCGAGACCGTCAGGTTTCCTTCTTTCCGGGGGTAGTCACCGTACCTGATTACCGCCTCGGGGGCGATGCTCTTCAGATAATCGCCCAGCTCCTTCACCAGGTCCATATTCATTTCCTTCTCCGGAGCGGAGAGCAAGTACAGTGCCCGGCCGGCATCCCGCGGATTGCACTGCAGTGAAAGGTCGCTGAGGGCCTGGTCCATAGCCTGGACGCCTTTGCCGGTCTCTATGCCTTTTTCCCGGAAATCCCCTTTGCGCTTGAAAGGCATCCTGAAGAGGGGCAGCTCTGATTTGCCGAAGCCAAGGATGGTCCAGCCGGAAAGCGTCTGGCCGATGTCCCCGGCATCCAGTAGCCGGGCGCCGATGTTCTTCCGGTTCTTGGCCTCCCCGGCGCAGAGCATATCATAGAACGGCTCTACGATGAGCTGGTTTATTCTGGCCATATTGTTCTTGAGCGAAGTGTCTTTCTTGATATAGCGCTGGTTGTCCACCAGGAACACCGCATCCGCCACGGAGCTTACCGATTTCAGGCACATCGCCGAGTTATATACGGTCCTGTGCTCTGTCTGCTCCTCGTGCTCGAAAGGCAGCACCAGCATAACGTACATCGGCTTATCGACGTAACGCTGCTTGACCACGGAGCTGATTACCGGAATCGACCCCGAGCCGGTGCCGCCGGCGGTGCTGGCAACCAGCAGAAAAGCGTCCGACTCGTAGAACCGCTTGGCTCCCCGGACGGCTTCTATTACCTTGTCTGCGTCCTCCCTGGCGATGTCAGCGGCCAGCTCGTTGATTTTGCCTACGCCGTGTCCGTTGGTCTTCCTGCCGCCGATAAGAATACGGTGCTGCCAGTCAGATTTGATGGCGGTGAGTCCCGTCAGGTCGCCAGCATCTGTATTCACGGCTATGGCATCGGTGATTACCTGGAGTCCTCTGTGCCGGCGCGCTTTGGCGCCCAGGCGGGCAAACTCGTCTGCGATTCTGCTGCCGCACTGTCCAACGCCTACCACTGTAACTTTCATTGTATAGCCCCTCTCCTCTGTAATTTGTAGCAGTCGTCCCTGAAAGTCTACGGGAATATAATACAGGAAAGGAAACGCACGCTAACATCCCCTATTGGTAGCGGTTGGTGTAGGAAATTGGTAAGGGAAGACCTTTTTCCGCTGTTTATGTTTCAAAAAGGGCCGCTGTGGTGTATGCTGTTAATAGGGCACGTTGTGGATGGTCCCGAGAGCATTTAAAGTGCCCGGGGTGAAAATGATGACGAGAAAAGCTATCTCGGCACGGGTTCTCAGCGTGGCGCTTTTCCTGCTGGTGCTTGCCGTAAACGCGCCGGCGGCCCTCGCTCAGGTGACCAGGTTCGTTGAAGTGGATCCCGCGAAAGGCAGGATCGGGGACAGTGTCACCGTCCACGGCGAAGGTTTCAACAGAAGCACCGATGAAGTTGACAGGTACGCGGCCATATTTTTCTCCAGCCAGGAGGCGACCACTGACGAGGACATCGATAAGCAGGTTACGGCCTATAAACTGGTCGGCGAAGGCGTTTGGCTGAACGAGCTCGGCGCTTTTGAGACTCAAATCGTCATTCCGGAGGAACTTGATGATGGGGAGGATGTGGAAGAGGTGGTGGCCGGCACATATTACGTTTACGTCTGCCACTATTACGTGCCCAACATTCTTACGCCCCGTATCAGGGCAGTCACCCAGCTCACGGTGACCGTCGGGGAAATCAAGCTCAGCACGGATGCAGGCCCGGTCAACACCCTGGTGGAAATATCCGGGAGCAATTTCAGCGCCAATACCAGCTTCAGCGTCTTTTACGATGGCGTTGAAATCGACGTGGAGGCGGGAGGGGCGACAGCCGATAGCGAAGGAGAGTTTGTTTCTGCGGTCCGGGTTCCGGAAAGTATTGCCGGCCCGCACACCATCGCGGTGAGAGTGCCTCGCGGCGAAGTGTCTGCCGGATTCACAGTGCAACCGGAGATGTCCCTCAACGTCACGGCGGGAGAGGCCGGGGACACCGTTATCGCCAGCGGTACCGGTTTTGGCAGAACGAGTGATGTGAGCATCTTCTTCGATGGTCAGAGCATTGCCGCGGTGACGACAAGTTTCAACGGAAGCTTCTTCACTGACCTCACGGTGCCACAATTGCCTGCGGGCGTTTACGTGCTCACCGCGCAGGATGAAGCGGGCAACCGGGCTACTTTCAGGTTCACAGTTGTCGTGCCGCCGCCGCCCACCACAACTCCCCCCGTCCCGGCGCCGCCCGCCATCAGCATAAGCCCGGCCGCGGGAGCCGTGGGGGCGGAGGTTACCATCAGCGGCGCCGGATTCGCCGTTGGTGAAGCGGTGACCATTACTTATGATGGGGTGGAGGTGGCGGAGGCCGTCGCCGATACCGGCGGACGGTTCACAACCGGCTTCAGAGTCCCGGCCAGCAGGTCTGGCGCCCATACCATTACCGTGAGCAATGGCGCCGTCGGCGTGCTTACTTTCACCGTGGAGTCTGAGGCCCCGCCGGCGCCGGGCCTGTCATTCCCGCAAGAAGGGCAGACGCTGGCGCCGCCGCTGTCCTTTGACTGGGAGGACGCAGATGATGAAAGCGTCCCCGTGACCTATGATCTGCAGATAGCCACGGACGGCGGCTTTTCGGCGGGCGCGGTGGTCCTGGAAAAAAGGAACTTGAATAGCTCCCGGTATACCCTGACCGAAGCCGAAGCGTCCGGGCTGGCTGGACGGGAAGCTTCCTACTACTGGAGGGTGAGGGCCATAGATGGCGCTTCCAACCAGGGAGAATGGACGGCGGCCCGGCAGTTCCGGCTGGCGGTCCCCGGGCTGCCGGAGTGGGCCATTTACGTAATAGCCGCAGCCAGCGGCGCATTGCTGGGCCTTCTGGGCGTGTGGCTGTGGCTGCGTTCCAGGAGCGGGAAAGTGACAGCGCCGGACTCCTGATAACGAGGGCGTGCGGACAAGTATTGACAAACGCTCTCATTGATATTAATATGCGCTGAACATATGTCACGGGACGCTGCCATGAGCCCCAGGTATCAGGTGGGAGAAATAGTCCGGGTAAAAGAGCTGACGGTTTCGTCTTCCGACCCGCGGAGTGTCGGCGTGGGGCAATATTCGGGACAGGTGGGTAAGGTGATTGATTACTACTGGATAAGCCCGCGTTTCAGCGCTGTCTTTTACCTGTACCGGGTGAAATTCGGGGATGAACAGGATGAGATAGTGTTCCACGAGGACGAGCTCCAGGAGTGTATCGAGTAGCCTTCCGGGGGAGACTTTCTCCGGTTTACGCTGTTAAGCTGTAAGAGCAGGGACGGGCGGCGGTTCAAGTATACCGTGAGCACAAGCCCGGTTATGCCATTTCACTTTCAGGAGAGCCGGTTTTGAAATCTGAGTCCCGGGAAAGCGGGCTGGAAGAGCTGCTGCGCATATCCAGGCAGATCAGCCGGGTGGACCACGAGCAGACCAGGGCTGAGAAGGACCAGGCTGAAAGGAAAAAAGCGGCGAAAGAGCTGCAGCGTAGCCTGATACAGCTCAAGGCTTCCGTGGCTCTGGGACAGTTGCGGGCGGTAGCCGCTCCGGAAATAATCAAAGAAGTGGCTGCGCTGAAGGAAAAACAGAGCACGGAAGGTCTGCGCAAGACGATACTTGACCTATCGGGCGAGCTGGAGAGATGGGCCAGCAGCAAGTCCAGAACAGAGCGGGACACCGCTGCAATGGAACGTTCCGCGAAGAGCCTGGCAATACTCATCGAGCTGCTTTTCTCAATCGAATAATAGCGGGGTGCGGCACGGTGGTCTTCCTGACAAGGCCCTATGAACGTCTGAGCAAAGTATATGATGGCGGCTGGAGCGATTTCTCCATTCAGTACGGAGCGCTGCTCGATGAGCTGCTGCGTGAGCGCGACAAAGGCTCTGCCAAAGTGCTTGACCTGGGTTGCGGCACCGGCACGCTGGCCAGGGACCTGGCGGGGCGGGGCCATAGAGTCCATGGTATTGACAGCTCGCCGGAGATGATAGCGCTGGCGCGCGCCAAATGCCAAGGGTCACCCGGTGTGTCCTTCGAGGTACAGGATATGGGGAGGTTCAAGGTGGCGGGCAAGTTCGACCTAGTTACTTGTGTCTTTGACGCCATCAATTACCTGCTGGACACCGGGGAGGTGCGAGAAATGTTCCGGCGGATTACTGCCGTCCTTCTCCGGGGCGGGTTCGTGGTGTTCGATTGCAACACCAGGAGCCTCTACCGCGGCTATGCCGGCGAAACCAGGGAACAGGTTGTGGATGGCCACGCCTTTATCCAGCAATGCACCTATGACCCGGTACGGAACGAGGCCACCACCGTTTTCAGCTTCTGGGATGGCACCTGCGAAATCCACCGGCAGCGTCCCTACGAGCTTGAAGAGCTTGAGCCGGTGTTGCGTCAAAGCGGGCTGAGCATTGCGCAGCTGTTCTCCTGGTTTGACAGGAGCCCCTTCTCGGCGAAGACCGAGAAGCTGTTCTGCGTGGCGGAAAAACGAGGCGGGTAACGGCCGGGATGCCGGTCCGGCAATAATATTTGCAACGGGGGGAAGAATGGTCTGGCAGGATTATGTCTTGATGGTTGGGGGTATGATACTGTGGGTGTCCATCATACCGATGGTCAAAGCCAGTGAAAAGCCGCCCTTTCTTACCAGCATCCCCACCTCGGTGGTGCTTTCGATATTCGTCGTCTGCCTGGCGACACTGGGGTTGTACCTGGCGGCGTTCTCCACCAGCTTCACCGCCACGCTGTGGTGGATTCTGGTATTTCAGCGGGCCTACCGCCGGGGACGGACGACCTGAGCCAGGGGGAGCAAGAGGAGAAGTAATTCCAACTTGCAATCAAGGTGACAGTATAATATAATCTTGCCGTGGAGGTGATCCATGGCAAGAACGGCGAGTTTCACTGATGAGGAAATAATGAGGGCACGCCAGCTCAGAGAGCAGGCTACCACGGCTAAAGATTTGCGCAAGGCGTTGTCCGTAT
>CAZZAU010000007.1:0-323 GCA_964652725.1 uncultured Dehalococcoidaceae bacterium
GGGAAGGGTAGATACCGCGGCGCTGTCCCTCTCCGCGGGGCACTTCCCCCTCATCGGCGTCATCATCGGGCTGGTCCTGGCCGGCCTGAACTGGCTGTTCAGCCTCTTCCTGCCCGGCGCGCTGGCCAACGGCCTGCTGCTGGTAGCCATGGTGCTGCTCACCGGGGCGCTGCACCTGGAAGGCTTCGCCGATACCTGCGACGGCCTGGCCGGGTCCCGCACCCCCGAAGAGAGGTGGCGGATTATGGACGATAGCCGGTCGGGCGGGCTGGGCGTGGCGGGGGTGGTGCTCTGGGTGGCCATCTGCCGAGCCCAAAACGCCT
>CAZZAU010000007.1:333-2656 GCA_964652725.1 uncultured Dehalococcoidaceae bacterium
TCCTGCTGCTGCTCAAGTACATCTCCCTTGCCAGCCTGCCGGACCACCTGATGCTGATGACCCTGCTGGTGATGCCGGTGCTGGCCCGCTGGGCTATGGTCTACGCCATCTTCACCCAGCCCTACGCCAAGCCGTCCGGACTCGGCAAGGAGCTGAAGAAGGGGACTTCCTGGCCCAGGTTCACCCTGGCCACGGTCACCGCGGTGCTCGTGGCGGGCATTCTGGCGCAGGTGGTGGGTGCCGCCCTGCTGCTGCTGGTATGGCTGGGCACGGTGGTCCTGGCGGCCTACTTCAGGGCCAAGTTCGCCGGTCTCACCGGAGATACTTACGGGGCCATAAGCGAGCTAACGGAGGTATGGGTGCTGGTTATAATCAACGTGTTCGTCCGGTTCGGCATCGCCTAGCCAGAGGCACGCTGGAGACAGATGGCTTTGACAGGTATGACAAGGAAGGTGTTGCTGCTGGGCGGGGCGCGCAGCGGCAAAAGCAGTTACGCGCAGGAGATGGCGCTAAAGCTGCTCCAGCCCGTGCTCTTCGTGGCCACGGCACAGCCCGGCGATGAGGAGATGCGCCGGCGCATCGAGGTGCACCGCAAGGCCAGGCCTCCCTCCTGGACCACCCTGGAGGCCGCCACAGGCCTGGGCTTCGATATCAGGCAGAACCTGGGCGGAGCCCGGACGGTGATAATCGATTGCATCACGCTCCTGGTGGGCAACATTTGCAGCGCGCACACCGGGGCCGACGGCGAGCCGGCAGACGTCCTGCGCATCGAGCGGGAAGCTGACGACGAGATACAAGAGCTGGTCGCCTGCCTCCGTGAGGTCGAAGCGAGCTTTGTCATCGTCTCAAACGAGGTGGGGCTGGGCATCGTGCCCGATAACGCAACGGGCCGGCTATACCGCGACCTGCTGGGCAGAGCCAACCAGGTTCTGGCCCGCAATGTGGACGAGGTCTACCTGATGGTGGCCGGTATTCCCTGCCGGATAAAGCCGGGATTTGGGCCGGGGCCGGTTTAGCCCACCACGCTCGCCAGCGCCGGCAGCGGCTCATCCGGCGCTTCCAGAGCGGGGATGAAAGACGACTGCTTCTCCCAGGCCAGCATACCCTGGAACCAGATATAGGGGACTGCCCTGGAGGTCACCACGCCCAGCTTCCTGAGCTGGGTCACCGCCGAGATGCTGCGCTCCCGCCTGGCTTCCGCTATCCGCTCCGCGGACAGCGGCCCGATGCCCGGCACCCGGAGCAGCTCGTCCCGGCTCGCCCGGTTGACGTCCACCGGAAATAGCCAGGGCTGCCCGCGCGCGATTAACAGCTTGGGGTCCTTCCTCAGCGGCAGGTTGCCCGCCTCGCCCAGCGCCAGCTCCACTTCCTGCGGGGAGAAACCATAGACCCGCAGCAGCCAGTCGGACTGGTAGAGCCGGTGCGCCCGCAGGGGCGGAGCGGCAGGTCTTCCCTCCAGGGGAGAGTGGAACACCGGCCGGAAGGGGCTGTAATACACCCGGCGCAGGCCGATCTCCCGGTAAAGCGCCCCGGTGGTGCGCAGGATATCGCGGTCGCTCTCCCCCGCCGCCCCCACCACGAACTGGGTGGTCTGGCCGGAGGGCACCATCTGCCCGTCGGCGGAAATCAGCTTCTGTACCCAGTGCATGGGCTCGATGATGCCCTGATAGAGGTCTTTTCTCTTGCTCAAGCGAGACAGGTGCTGCACCGTGGGCGCTTCCATATTCACCGAGATGCGGCTGGCCAGCCTGCACCCGGCCTCCACACAGTCGAAAGACGCGCCGGGCAGTATCTTGAGGTGGATGTAGCCTTTGAACTCGTAGCGGTGGCGCAGAATTTCCACCGTGTTGACCATCCGCTCCATGGTGCGCGTAGGGTTGTCCGCCACCCCGGAGCTGAGAAAGAGGCCCCGCACCAGCCGCCGGGAATACATCTGCATGAAGAGCTTCGCCAGCTCCTCCGGCTTGAAGGCGCGGCGCGGCCCGTCCCTTGCCACCCGGTTCACGCAGTAGGCGCAGTCATTGACACAGGCATTGGTCAGCAGGACCTTGAACAGGGAGACGGAATCTCCGCCGGGCACCGCCGCGCGGTGTATGTACCGGAAGGGAGAAGGAGTGATTTCCCGCACCCCGTTACAGCCGCAGATATCGAACCTGGCCGCCTCTGTCAGCGCGGCCAGTTTGTCTTCCACCGCCATCACAACGCTCCATCCTGCTTTAGAACACCTGTACTATAGCATGGAGAGAATACAGCGTCAATAGATAAGAGTCAAAAAATCCCTCACCCTCAGCCTCCCTCCCTCTGGTAAAGGGAGAGTGAGAGG
>CAZZAU010000007.1:2666-17711 GCA_964652725.1 uncultured Dehalococcoidaceae bacterium
AAACAAAAAGCAAAACACCAAGCCAGCCAGCCGGAACAGCAAAGGGATTTAAGCGACCTGGATGCAGATACCAACCTGGAGTATACATATTGTACTGAGCTTATTGTAAAGGGAGAGAGAATAAATTTTAAAAAGAACGCTCCAGATGTTGTCTTCATAAAATCAGGGCGCCTAAGAGGGGCCTCGCCCCTCTTTCTAAACGAACCAAAATGCCAAGCTTAACAAAAAAACGGGTCTGATATAAAATTGAATCAGGGGGATATGCGATGGGTATTAAGCAGATTCGCAAGCGTGACGGTTCCGTAGTTACCTTTGAGCCGGTCAAAATAGAGGCAGCCATCGCCAGGGCGCTTGACGCCACCGGCGCCGGGAACGGCAAGCTGGCTGCGGACCTGGGCAGAGACGTGGTGGCGGCGGTGCAGAAGCGCTTTCCGGAAGGCGTACCCGGCGTGGAAGATGTCCAGGATGCGGTGGAAGAGATACTTATGGGGCGGGGCTATGCCAATGTGGCCAGAGCCTATATGCTCTACCGCCAGCAACGGGCCGAGGTGCGCCGGCTGAAACAGGCCATCGGCGTGCGTGATGACCTCAAGCTGAGCGTCAACGCCGTCAAGGTGCTGGAGCGCCGCTACCTGCTGAAAGACGAAGAGGGAAAGGTAATCGAAACGCCCACGGAACTGTTCCGCCGCGTGGCCAGAGCCATCGCCTCGGCGGAAACGAAGTTCAACGCCGCCGCCGATGTGAAAGAAATCGAGCAGCAGTTCTTCGACCTGATGCGGAACCTGGAGTTTATACCCAACACGCCCACCCTGATGAACGCCGGCGGCCCTCTGGGGCAGCTCTCCGCCTGCTTCGTGCTGCCGGTGGAGGACTCCATAGTGGCCATCTTCGATACCCTCAAGGCCATGGCCATCATCCACCAGTCCGGAGGCGGCACCGGGTTCTCCTTCAGCCATCTCAGGCCAAAGGGAGATGTAGTGCGCTCCACCAAGGGTGTGGCCTCGGGGCCGGTCTCGTTTATGAAAATCTTCGATGCCGCCACCGCGGTCATGAAACAGGGAGGCAAAAGGCGGGGCGCTAACATGGGCATCATCAACGCCGACCACCCGGACATCGTGGAGTTTGTGCTGGCCAAAGGCGACGGCGTAACCATGTCCAACTTCAATATCTCGGTGGGCGCCACCGACGGGTTCATGGAGGCGGCGGCACAGCGGCAAAACTGGCCGCTCATCAATCCCAGAAACGGCCGGGAAACGGCCTCTGCCAACGCCGGGGAGCTCTTCGATATGATTGTGGACAACGCCTGGCGCACCGGCGACCCCGGCCTTATTTTCCTGGACGAAATCAACCGGCGCAATCCCACCCCCCACCTGGGCAGGCTGGAAGCCACCAACCCCTGCGGCGAGCTGCCCCTCCTCCCCTACGAGAGCTGCAACCTGGGCTCCATCAACCTGGCCCGGATGGTCTCCGACGGACAGATGGACTGGGAAAAGCTGGGAAGAGTAGTGGACATCACGGTGCACTTTCTGGACAACGTCATCGAGGCCAACGTTTTCCCCCTGCCCGAAATAGAGCGCATAACCCGCAACGGCAACCGCAAAATCGGGCTGGGAGTGATGGGCTTCGCCGATGCCCTGGTCAAAATGGGCATCCCGTATAACTCAGAAGAAGGGCTGGGGATGGGCGAGCGTATTATTAAATTCATCGCCGAGAGAGCGCAAAAGGCTTCGGCCGGCCTTGCCGAAAAGCGGGGGGTGTTCCCCAACTTCTCCGGCAGCGTCTATGACAAGCCCGATGGCCCCAGGATGCGCAATGCCACCGTTCTGTCCATCGCACCCACGGGCACCATCAGCATCATCGCCGGCTGCTCCAGCGGCATCGAGCCGCTTTTTGCCCTGGCCTACGTCCGCAACGTGATGGAGGGCACCCGGCTGCTGGAGACCAACCCTTACTTTGAGCAGGCGGCCCGCGAGCGCGGCTTCTACTCCCCTGACCTGATGGAAAAGATAGCCCGCCGTGGCACCCTGGAGGGCATCGAGGGCATACCAGACGATATCCGCCGCGCCTTCGTCACCGACTGGGATATCGCCCCGGAGTGGCATGTCAGAATGCAGGCCGTTTTCCAGAAGCACACCGATAACTCCGTCTCCAAGACCATAAACCTCCCTGCCCGGGCCTCCCCGGAAGACATCAGGCGCATCTACATGCTGGCCTACGAGCTAAAGTGCAAGGGCATCACCATTTACCGCTACGGGAGCAAGAAGGAGCAGGTGTTGACCCTGGCGGGACAGGAAAAAGAGCCAGCCGCCGAGCCGCCTCCGTACCTCATCGCCGAATCGGAGTTCTCCGGCGGCTGCGCCACCGCCACCTGTCCTTTTTAGTCGAGGGGGAGGCGGGGATGGGGCTGCCATACTCTTTTTTCGTCGATGATGTGAGTGACCTGCCACCCTCGCTTCTCCATCTCCCCGGCAATGAAGCGGCGGTGGCAGCGCCAGGGAAACCGCTCGGCGCAGAGGAAAGCGGACTTCCTGTGGGCGGCTATTCTTTCCAGTTTCCCCACCCCGGCCTGGAAGTCTCCGGTGGCAATATAGTTCAGGTAACCCATCTTGCGGTAGCCGCCCAGCTCCTTCCCCAGATATACATAGGCGATGCCCGCCTCGTCCAGCAGTCCGGCCAGATGCTTCTGCCTGAAATGCTCGAAGCGGCTGGTGGGGAAGCTGCGCACGTCCGCCACCAACTCGATGTCATAGGCCTTCAACACAGAAAGTAACCCCTCCGCGGTGCGGGTGCTGGTGCCGAGAGTATAGATATGCCTGCCGGGTTCAGGTCTCATCTTTTTCCAATCCCTCCCCCTGAAACCTCCCTTGCCCCTTTACCAAAGGAAAAACCGGCCGGTAAACGGAGATAGAGCGCGCTTCAACCCCCGGCAATTGAACTTCTCTATTCTCTTTTGAAGCCCGTACCTTCTATGTGCACCAGGTTGTCGCGCACCTCCGTCCCGGCGCCGAACTGCTCCACCAGCCAGAGGTTCGTCTCCACGTGCTCGGTCAGCCGCGGTATAACGAACTCCGAGGCGCCCCCGGCCAGCGCCGCGTACAGCACCAGCTGGTCTGCCAGGTGCCTGTCAGCGGTGGCGCCCGTTTTGAGGTCCTCCAGCAGGCTGCGGGCCACGTACCGGCCTATCTCCTCGGAACTGCGGCCCATTTTGCCCGCCCGGTCGGCCCCCAGACGGCAGCCTGTGTCCGTCTCCGCCCATACCGCCAGGCTGGCCCCGGCCTGCGCTGCGGTATCATCCCACTGCGTTTCGATGGTGGCCGGGTAGCCCTCCCCGGCGAGTATCCGGCGGCATTCTTCCGCCATCCGCTGGCTCACCTTCTTTTCCCGGAGGTGAGAAGAAAGCGCTATCCCGGATACCCTGACCACCCTGCCCTGCCGGAGCATTTGCCGCGGCATCAGAGTACCGGCTACCGGTTTCACCGTAAGTTCAATAACCCCGCCCCCGCGGGGAACGTAGCCGGGACGGAGCACCTCAAGCCCGGTGTCCGCCCCCATTTTGCGCAGTGCGGGCAGAAAGACCTGCTGCATATGATGCGCCGATGGAGCGAAGTCCTGGAACAGGCCGCCGGTCAGCCTGAACACGGACTGGCTATCCGCAAAAAGGGCGATGGGCAGCAGGGTCATGGCCAGCAGCGTGGTGGAGCCGGCGGTACCAATTTCCCACCGGTAATTCCCCCCTTTTATCTGCCCGCCCGGCCTGTAGTAAATCTCCCTGGAGTTCACCTCGGCACCCGTTACCGCGGCGCCGCACAGCCTGGCGCAGGCCATCACCGAGGCCAGGTGCTGGGGACGCAGTCCCGGCTTGTCCCGCCCGGCCCGGATACCGGTCATGTGCAAGTCCTGGCCCAGCAGGGAGGCAAAAGCCACCGCATAGCGCAGCAGCGTACCGCTGCCCGATTTGGCCCCGCCATCGATATGCAGCAAAGCCGTCGCCTCCCTGGTTCATTTCCCGAAAAAGCCCTCCGCCTTCAGCCGGCGGTAGTGCTCCAGCCCTTCCGGCGTGGGTTCATAGGCGTACAGGGACAGCCTGCCGCCGGACTGCCTGCTGACCAGTCCCGCCGCCATCACGGCCCTGAGCGCCGCCTCCCCCATAAACCCCACGAAGCGCAGGCGGTGGTCAGGCACAGGCCGGCCGCTCTCCTCATATTCCCGGCATATCTCCCCGAGCAGGTGGGCGGGTTCCTCCCGTAAACTTCTACGTATCTCGCGCACCACCCCGGTGGTCTCTATCAGCTCGGAGAACCGGTCAAGCGCGCTCATTTTCCGGCTCTTCCGCACCGGTTTCTTCCGCTGTCTCCGGCCGCGGCGCCGCCGCCCGGTCTCTCTGCCAGCGATGGATTTCGTCCAGCTCCGGCGGGACCACGCTGAATACCTCAATGTCGGCGGGGAACTGCACCATATGGCCCTCACGTATAAACAGCAGACCCGCCTCGTCCGCCTTAAGGGTCTGGTCTATTTTCGCGGCAATGTGCTCGTACCTTTTTCTAATGGCGGCGACAAAGTTTTCTGATACCTGCCTGGCCACCTTCTGGCTGAGAAACCCCATCAGCATGAACCTCTCCCAGTCCATACTTTCGTCCGCCAGGTCCTTGTCCTCCACTCCTTCCACCGTGGCGCCCTGCTCGCTTTTCTCGCGAGCTACCTTCCCGCTGGGAGGACTCATCTTCTCCATCGTTTGCAGCCCCTCCTCCCCTCCGGCCCAGACTGAATCATGGTAGACGTGGCTCACCTGGCCTATCCTCGCTTCCAGATTGGAAATCTGGTCGGTGACCTGCTTCCAGTAGCGATTGAACTTCGCCACGTAGTCGGGAGGCGCCTTTTCTCCGCTGAAAATGAGAGGCACCACGTACAGTTTCCGTTTTTTGGCGAATTTCTCTGCTTCCGGTTTTTCAATCTTGCCCAGTTGCTCTGCCATTCTCTGCGCCCTCCTTTCCAGTTATCATTCTACCCCTCTGCCACCTCCCCGAACAAGAGGCGCCGTTTCAGCCGCGGAATCCCCCGGGGGTAAACAACCCCCGCGCCATTATGCTATACTGGACAAGAAATGCCCAAAGATTACTACCAGGTCCTGGGCGTCTCCAGAGACGCCACCGAAACCCAGATCAAAAAGGCTTACCGCAAGCTGGCCATGGAGTACCATCCGGACCGAAACCCGGGCAAAGAGCAGTGGGCCAACGAGAAGTTCAAGGAAATAAACGAAGCCTTCGGCGTGCTGGGCGACCCGCAGAAGAGGCAGCAGTATGACCAGTTCGGCACGGCGGGGGACATCGGCGATGTCTTTGGCAGTCCCTATACCCGCACCACCTTTGAAGACCTGATGCAGGACTTCGGCGGCTCCGGACTGCGCTTCGATTTCCTGGACAGCATCTTCGGGGATGCCCTGAAAGGCAGAAGCTTTTCCTTCCGCACCTTCAGCCGGAGCTTCCGGCCCGGGCAGCGGGCCAGTTGGCAGGCGCCCGGCGGCATCAATCTTGAGGACATTTTCGGCCGGGCACAGGAGCCCCGGGACAAACCGGTGCGCTACGAGATAACTCTGCCCGGGGAGCAGGCGGCGCAGGGCGTGGAAAAGGACCTGACCAGAAAAGGCAAGAAGCTCAGGGTGAAGATTCCCGCCGGCGTGAAGAGCGGCACCGAAATCAGGCTGAGCAACGCCCGCCGCATAACGGACGGCCAGCCCGGAGATATCATCGTTCGGGTTTATGTAAAGTAAACACCGGCAAGCGCGGGCAAGGAACCTTTTAACTTAGCATTTTTCCCGGTGATTTCCCTCGCCGGACTTGAATACTCCCGCCATATGCCCTATAATTGTTGGTCAAATGACTCTGTAAGGGGGGATGCAAAATACCTAAGTTCAGCGCAAATCTGACCATGCTGTTCACCGAAGTGGACTTCCTGGACCGCTTTGGCCAGGCGGCCCGGGCTGGCTTCAAGGGTGTGGAATGCCAGTTTCCCTACCAGTGGCCCAAAGAGGAGATAGGAAACAGGCTCAGCCAGAACGGGCAGGAGCTGGCGCTGCACAACCTGCCGGCGGGAAACTGGGCGGCGGGCGAGCGGGGCATCGCCTGCATACCGGGCCGGGAAGGCGAGTTCCGGGAAGGCGTGGGCAAGGCCATGGAGTACGCCACGGCGTTGAAATGCCCCCGTCTTAACTGCCTGGTAGGCCTGACTCCCGGCGATGTGCCACCGGATAAAGTAAGACAGACCCTGGCGGATAACCTGCGCTTCGCCGCCGACGCCCTGCAAAAAGAAGGCATCTCTCTGCTGGTCGAGGCGCTCAATAGTGCGGATATCCCCGGCTTCTACCTGTGCAGCACCCGTGATGCCCTGCAGCTTCTCGATGACGTATCCCACCCCAACCTGTACCTGCAGTATGACATCTACCATATGCAGATAATGGAGGGCAACCTGACCAGGACCATACAGGAAAACCTGAGCCGCATCGGGCATATCCAGCTGGCCGACAATCCCGGCCGCCATGAGCCGGGTACGGGGGAGATCAACTTCCCCAACCTGCTCCGCTTCATCGACGAAGCCGGATATGAAGGCTGGGTCGGCTGCGAGTACAAGCCTCTCGGCCGGACGGAAGACGGCCTGGACTGGCTCAGACCTTATCTTCAAGGAGGGTAGCACAATGGCAAATCTGGGATTTATCGGCACCGGCATAATGGGCAAGCCTATGGCAGGACACCTGCTGGCCGCCGGCCACACCGTTCATGTCTATGACGTGGCTCCGGCAGGCGTTCAGGAGCTGGCGGGCAAAGGAGCCGTAGCCTGCGGCAGCGCCAGAGAAGTAGCCCAGAAATCCGATGTCATCTTCATGATGGTGCCGGACACTCCGGACGTGGAGACAGCCCTGTTCGGCAAAGACGGCATCATCGAGGGCATCAGATCCGGCAGCATAGTGGTGGATATGAGTTCCATCTCCCCCATCGCCACCAAGGAGTTCGCCAGGAAGCTGGCGGAGAAGGGCGTGGAGATGCTGGATGCCCCGGTCTCCGGCGGGCAGGTAGGTGCGGAAAACGCCGCCCTCTCCATAATGGTGGGAGGCAAAGCGGACGTATTCGCCAAAATCAAGCCCTACCTGGAGCTTATGGGCAAGAACATCGTGCACATCGGGGGCAACGGAGACGGCCAGACCTGCAAGGTGGCCAACCAGATAGTGGTGGGCATTAACATTATGGCCATCAGCGAGGCATTGCTCTTTGCTTCCAAGGCGGGAGCAGACCCGGTCAAGGTAAGGGAAGCGCTGCTGGGAGGTTTTGCCCAGAGCCGCATCCTAGACCTGCACGGCAAGCGGATGATTGAGCGCACCTTCCAGCCCGGCTTCCGCATCCGCCACCAGCAGAAGGACCTGAACAACGCCCTGCAGGGAGCGCGCAGCCTGGGTATGAGCCTGCCCGGCACCGCGGTTGCCCAGGAACTGTTCAACGCCGTCACCGCAGATGGCAACATCGACCTTGACCACTCGGCGCTGGTGACCGCTCTGGAGAAGATGGCCAATCACAAGGTTAGCGGCGGCTAGGTCCGCTACCAGAAAAGCTAAGGGCGGGGGCGCATAAGCGCCCCCGCCCTTTTTATTCCCCCGGCAAATCCAGCACCACCCGTAAGTCCCTATGACCAAAGGCCTATTGTCTCGTCAGCCGGTGATAGCTAAGATGTTGGAGTGAAACGAAGCACGGAGAGCCAGCACGAATATGAATGATTCGTTTGCGCAGAGCACCGGCGGCCACCAGACCAGGCCCAGGCTGCAAAAGCACCTTATTCAGCCCGAGGCTTTGCGGCTGATACCGGAACGCCTGGCCCGGGAGTACGCCGCCATTCCGCTGGAGGTGAGCGGTAACGTGCTGCACGTCGCCATGGCCAACCCGTCCGACATCATCGCCCTGGAAGCCCTCTCCGCCCACAGCCAGTTGCACGTCGTTCCCGAGACCGCCGATGCGGAAGACATCCGCGAGGCAATCGACTTCAACTACCAGTCTTATGACGAGATAGAAAAACAAATCTCCAGCATGAGCCTCTCCACCGAGGATACCGAGGAACAGATCAGGCTGGACACCATTACCGACGCCCCGGTGGCGCGGGCGCTCTCCCTCATCATAGACGAGGCGGTGAAAGCCCGGGCCTCTGACATTCACCTTCAGCCCCAGGAGGACAAGCTGCTGGTACGCTACCGCATTGACGGTACCCTACACAACATGCTTTCCCTGCCACAGATGACCGCCACCCCCCTCATCTCCAGAATCAAAATCCTGGCCAATATGAACATCGCCGATCACCACCGCCCCCAGGACGGGCAGTTCTCGGTGAGGACCAAATACGGCCGCTCCATAGACATACGTGTGGGCACGGTAGCCACGGTGCACGGCGAGATGGCGGCGCTGCGGCTCCTGGACAAGTCCCGTGCTATCATAGACCTTTCCGAGCTGGGCTTCCTTCCCCTGACGCTGAACAAGTACCAGGAGATGCTCAAAGTCCCATACGGCATGATTCTGGTCAGCGGCCCCACCGGCGCCGGCAAGACCACCAGCCTGTACGCTTCTCTCGGCTGCCTTGATTCCGCGGAGCGGAACATCATCACCATCGAGGACCCGGTGGAGTACCGTTTCAAGAACGTGAACCAGATCCAGGTGAATACCCGGGCCGGGCTCACCTTCGCCAGCGGCCTGCGCTCCGTGCTCCGCCTGGACCCGGACGTAATCCTGGTGGGTGAGGTGCGTGACGCGGAGACGGCCAGAATCGCCGTGCAGTCCGCCCTGACCGGTCACCTGGTGCTGTCCTCCATCCACGCGAATGACGCCGTGGGTGTGGTTTTCCGCCTGCTGGACCTGGGCATTGAGCCCTTCCTGGTGGCCTCCGCCCTTATCGGCGTGGTCGCCCAGCGGATGGTGCGGCGCATCTGTCCGGACTGCGCCCAGCTTACCGAAGCGCCCCTGCTGGAGCAGTTGAGCTACCGCCGCGAAACGGGCGAGGAGCGCAAAGATTTCTACTACGGTGCCGGCTGCAAGTCCTGCGCCAACACCGGCTACCGTGAACGGACCGGCCTGTTCGAAATCCTGCAGATCAGCGATGACATCAGGATGATGCTGCTGCGCAGCGCCACGGCCTCCGAGCTACGCAACCAGGCCGTCAAGGAAGGAATGATTCCTCTTATAAAGGACGGCATGCTGAAGGTCAAGAATGATATCACCACTCCCACTGAAGTGCTGCGTAACGCCTTCTCGGTAGATTAGCCGTATCTTCCGGCCGGACTCCGAGACAAGCGCACCAGGCGGTGCCTATCGCGAGGAAAGGGAAATGGTATTCCAGTACGTCGCCTACAACGAGAACGGAGAGCTGGTCAAGGGAAGGCTGCCCGCCAGAGACGAAGATGCCGCCGCTGACCTGCTGAGCTATGCCGGGTACAGGGCCATAAGCCTGAGACCTTATATCCCCTTTCTCAATCTGGAAAAAGTCCGCTCCATCTTCTTCCGCATCAAGCAGGAGGAGGTAATCCTGCTCTACCGGCAGCTGGCAATGCTGCTGGAATCGGGCATTGACATCGTCGGCTCACTGGAACTTCTTGAGGAGCAGTCCACCAACCGGGCGCTCAGGAAAATGCTGGCGGAAGTGATCTCGGACCTGCGCGCCGGGCACCAGCTTTCCCGGGCCCTGCGCAAACACCCTCAGGCCTTCTCCGCCGTGTACTGCCGGCTGATAAGCGTGGGTGAGCACAGCGGGGACCTGGAGACAGTGCTGAAACAGGTGGCAGACTATATGGAGAAGGAAATCAACGCCGCCAAAGAGACCAAAAGCGCCCTTATGTACCCCATCGTTACCTCGGTGGTCACCGTGGGCGTCGTCATAGTGCTGGTGACCTTCGTGCTGCCCGGCTTCGGGCGCCTCTACAGCTCTCTGGGGGTGGAGCTTCCCGGCTCGGCAAAGTTCATCATCGACCTGGCGGACACGATGCGGGCCAACTGGATGTATCTGTTTACCGGCCTTGCCGGCCTGGTGGGCGCGGGTTATTTCTATGCCAGGACCCAGGGCGGCCGCAACAAACTGGACCGGCTCGTCCTGCGCATACCCATCTTCGGCAGGGTCATCCAGCTCAACGAGCTTTCCCGCGTCTGCCGGAGTATGTCCCTGCTCTTCCGCGCCGGGCTGCCGCTGACGGAGGTTATGCCCCTGCTCATCGACAGCACCGGCAACAGGGCTCTGGCACAGTCTCTGGTGGAGGTACGCCAGGAGATGGTCAGAGGAGAAGGTCTGTCCCGGCCTATGGCCAGGAACAAGATTTTCCTTTCCATGATGGTGCAGATGGTCAAGGTGGGCGAGGAGACGGGCAACCTGGACGCCACCCTGCTGACCGTGGCCCGCAGCTATGAGGCGGAGGCCCAGGACAGGACCCGCTCGCTTATCGCGCTTATCCAGCCGGTGATGACACTGGTTATCGGCGGGATAATCGCTGTCATCGCCCTCTCGCTCGTATCCGCAATGTACTCTCTTTACGGACAGGGGATATAGAGAGAAAAACCATGCTGCGGTCGTGTAGAGCACCGATAGCGGGGCACAAAGGAGACAGGGGGCTTACCCTCATCGAGACCGTGGTGGCGCTCAGCATCCTGGGCGTTATCTCGGTCACTTTCCTCAACGGCCTGTCTTCCGCCTCCAGGTCCGTTTACATCGGCGACCAGCAGAGCACCGCCGAGAGTCTAGCCCAGACCCAGATGGAATGGGTCAAGAACACCGACTACTCCTACAACGCCACCTCCTATGACCCGGCACCCATCCCCACCGGGAAGGACTACGTCAACTATTCCGTCAATATCACCGCCGGCCGCCTGCACCCGGACGATGACTACGGCATCCAGAAGATAACGGTCACCGTTGCCCATCATGACAGGGGTATCGTGCGGCTGGAAGGATTCAAAGTGGACAGATGAGAACGGGGGAAAAGGGCTTCACTCTCCTGGAGCTGATAGTGGCGGCTGGCATCATGGTGCTGATAGGCGGCGCCACCAGCGTGGCCTCGGCCCAGGTCTTCAAGCAGTCCGAGCTCCAGGGCAACCGCATCGCCGCGGCGAGCCAGGTGCAGAACGGGGGCAACTGGGTCAGCCGGGACGCCCGGATGGCGCACACCATCACCACCGGACTAACGCAACCGGATTTTGTCCGCTTCGACTGGAACGAAGAGAGGACTGATAACTCCTACCAAGTGGTCTACCGGTTCGAAAGTATGTCCGCGGGCAATATGAAGAACCTGATAAGAAGTGAGTCCGTCAACGGGACACAGAGCGCGCTCACCCTGGTGGCCGTGTACATCGACCCGGATAGCCAGAAAACAAGCTGTCAGCTCAGCGGCGGCATACTGGAGTTGACCATAACTGCCACAGTAGGCAACGGGGCCTACCAGGAAAGCGAGACTAGGATTTACCGGATTTTGCCCAGACCCACCTAGCTGGCAGCAAGAATGAAAGCTATGCCCAGGAAAACAAACAGAAACGAATGCGGACAGGCGCTGGTGGCGGTGCTCGGGCTGCTGGTCATCGGCGGGCTGACCATTACCCCCGTGCTGGCGCACGTGAAGACCGGCGTCCAGAGCATCGGCATGCACAGAGAGAAGGCGGACTCCTTTTACGTTGCTGACGCAGGCATCGAGCACGGGGCCTGGCGGCTGCTGTACGAAGAAGGTTTCGCCGAGTCCTTTACCGCGGAAAACCCGTCGGTAGAATATACCGCCAATGTAAGCGATGCCACCGTATCCATACGCATCACCAAGGTGGCCGCGGTGAATACGGACACGCTGTCGCTGGATGTGGATTACGTAATGCCTGCGGGCCACCAGCTTGAGCTGCGAGCCACCGTCCAGGAAGATGACCACTGCGTTTTCGCCTATGACACCACCAGCTATGATTCCTGGCTGAACATGCCGGTTCCGTCCGGCAGCATAACTTATTATCTGCACGATAATCCCACCCCGCCGGTCGGGGACACCAACCATCAGGCGGACCTGCCTATGGACGACACGGCGCCCACGGCAGAAATTCTGTACAACTATGACCAGGACCGCGACGCTCTGCCCGGGCGGCGCGTGGAAGAAGCCAGCGGTGATATTGACGAGCTGGAGGTCAGGGAATACCTGAACTGGCTTACCGCTCCCTACCCCAGCGATGTCCATCATCAGGGCACGGTGGTCATCAATCTGTACATCGCCCCGGACGGGTTTAACTTTGACAATGAAGGAGAGTTCACCGCTTATCTCCGGGATTATGACCCCCTGTTCGGCACCTACACGGAGATCGTCAGCCAGACCTATGAAGTGGGGGAAGGGGAGTGGGTGGAACCCTGGCACTCCACGGCACCGGAGGGGAAATATGAAATCATAGCCCGCGCCGGTGACGCACAGGTGAACACCACCATCGGACTGCGCTTCGGCTATCTCAGAATTCTGTCCTATGCCATAGTGGGTACCATTTGAAATGAAGAATGTTTTGAAACTGAGCAGGAGAAGCTGGTTTATTATCAGCGTCGGCGTATTTCTCATCATCTTCGCCGGCGTGTGGCTGGTCTACTCCGAACAGCTGGCCAAAAAAGCCAGGGCCGAGCAGGAGCTCAACATGGCCCAGGTCCGGCTGGAAGCCATGAACCTGGCCCAGATGGAGGCGCGCCAGCGTGAGCTGGAGCAACAATTAGAGCAGACCCTGGCCAGTTCCCGGGAAGCCAGGGAAGTGCTTTCCCGGCCCATGCCCAGCCTGGCGGTGAGCACCATCCTGTTCGATACCGCCGAGGCAAACGGCGTGAACGTCAAGCAGATAGAGTCCTCGGGCGCCGCCTCGCAACCACTGGAAGGAGTGCCCGCCCGGGCGTTGCCGGTCAGTGCCCAGGTCGAGGGGGAACTCAGAGACCTGGTCAGCTTTGTAACGCAGCTAAACGACAACCTGCCCACCGGGGTGGTCAGATCGGTCTCCGTAACCATCAACGCCCCGGCGAGCCCGCGGGCCAGCCTCCAGCTGGTTGTCTATAGCTACCAGGAGAACCCGTAATGGCGGAAAAGATCGTCACGCTATATCTGGACGATACCAGTATCAGGGTGCTGGCGACCAGTGGTCTGAAAATCAAAAAGTGGGCCGACGTGCCCCTGGAACCCGGACTGATCAAGAACGGGGTTATCCTCAAACAGGATGATGTGGCCCTCAAGATAAGACAGCTTTTCAAGATAAGAAAGCTCAGCTCCAGGAACGTGGTGCTCGGCATCAGCGGCCTGCACTGCTTCACCAGACCGCTGACCCTGCCCGAGCTACCCAGGGACATGCTGGAGGAGGCGGTGGCACGGGAAGCCAAGCGGGTGCTGCCGGTATCGCCGGAGCAGCTTTACTACTCGTGGCAGGCCGTGCCCGCCCCGGACGGCAAAGTGCAGGCCTTCCTGGTGGCCGTGCCCCGCAAGATGGCCGATGCCCTGTTCAACACCCTGGCAAAGGCCGGCCTGAAATCTGCGCTGATGGACCTGAAACCGATGCTGCTGGCCAGGCTGGTCAAAGAGACCATGGCCATTATCGTGGATGTCCAGCCCACCGAGTTCGACATCGTCATCATGGTCGGCGGCATCCCGCAGCCGGTGCGCACGGTGCGCCTCCCCGGCGAGATGGCCTCCTGGAAGGAAAAGCTGGCCCTGATACAGAAGGAAATCGGCCGGACCATCGAGTTCTACACCGCCAATAACCCGGAAATCCCTCTCGACCCTACCCTGCCGATATATGTCTCCGGACAGCTGGCCGACGAGCAGGACGCCTGCCGCCAGCTCTCCCGGGAACTGAAACGCCCGCTGGTGCCCCTGCCGTCCCCCTTGAAGGACCTCAACGGGCTGAACCCCAACAGCTACCTGGCCAATATGGCCCTGGTGCTCAAGAAGCTGTCCTCCTACAACGGCGGCGGCCTTTCAGTGCCCGCCATCAACGTGGCGCCGGAGATTTACCGGCCCAAACCGTTTCCCATAAGCAGGGTGGTCGCACCGTCCGTTGCGGCCGTCGCCGCCGGCCTGCTCGGCCTGATGGCGATGCTGGTCCAGGGTGTTTCCGCAGATGTGACCGCCATCGAAAACCAGCTGAATGTCACCAACCAGTTGCTCCAGCAGAGAGCCGTCCAGCAGGGCGCGCTGTCCGGCACCATCGCCCGGCTCCAGGACGAGATCACCGAGGCCGAGACCTCGGGGGGGAATTTCGCCGCGGCGCTGGAGAGCCTGCAGACGGAAAGCGCCAGACTCAACAGCGACCTGGAAGTGGCAGTGGACAGCCTGTCTCCCGTCATACAGCTGACCGGCGTCAGCCACACCGGGAGCGCACTGACTCTGGCGGGAGAGGCGCCCGGCAAACAGGACATACTGTCATATGTCGCCCGCCTGGAAGACAGCGGGCGGTTCTCCCAGGTCACCATCACCAATATGCGGCAGGCCTCCGAGCAGAGAATGGACTTCAACCTGCTGCTGGCCAAAGGGGGCGGCGCATGAACATCCTGGCACTGGTACGCACCGCCGCGGAAAGAGGTGCCTCTGACGTTCACCTGGTGACGGACAACCATCCCGTTTTCCGCATCGACGGGCGGCTGGAGCCGCAGGCCGGGCTGCCTCCGGTAAACCAGGAGGACATCACCGCAGGCTTCCGGCAAATCGCCACCGAGAAAGACCAGGCGGCCTTCCAGGAAAAGATGGAGCTGGACTTCGGCTACACGCTGAAAGGCGTGGGGAGGCTCCGCTGCAACGCGGCCATGCAGCGCGGCAACCCTGGCCTCACCATCAGACTGGTGCCCCTGACCATTCCTCCCTTCTACGAGCTGGGGCTGCCGGAGGTGTGCAAGGAGCTGGCGCTCAAACCGCGCGGCCTGGTGGTGGTCAGCGGCCCCACCGGAAGTGGCAAATCCACCACCCTGGCGGCTATGATAGACTACCTGAATGCGCAGGAGAACAAACGCGTGATCACGGTGGAAGACCCTATCGAGTACATCTACACCAACAAC